>PXBQ01000362.1 GCA_003566875.1 Spirochaetaceae bacterium
CGGAGCTTTTTGTCGACCGCGATGTATCCACCTCGGCCCGCCTCGATACCGGCCGCGGCGAGGTTGAGTTCGTCGGTGTTCGCGACGCGACCGGCAGCGACGAGAATCTCGTCGGCCGTGACCGAAGGGAGGGGCTGTGCGAGCCCCCCAGGCGACGCGAACTCGATTACCTTCTTTCCGTTCGCGAGAGTCACGCGCTCGACACGGGCGTTCAGGACCGTGTTCACGCCCTCGCGTTCTAGCCTGCGCGCGACGACCGACGAGGTCTCCGCGTCGTCGCGCGGGAGAATCCGCTCCGCGATATCGATGATCGTGACGTCCGATCCGAGCCGGCGGAACGCCTGACCGAGCTCGACTCCGATCGGTCCCGCGCCGAGAATCGCGAGCGACCGCGGCAACGCATCGAGGCCGAAGACGTCGCGGTTCGTGAGGAATCCCGCCTCCGCAAGGCCTTCGACCGGAGGCACCGCGGCGCGACTCCCGGTCGCGATGACGACGGTCTTTGCCGAGACGCGCGTGCCGTTTACCTCGACCTCGTGATCGGACGTGAACCGTGCAGGGCCGAGAAACACCTCGGCGCCGAGCGAGCGGAACCGATCGGGTGAGTCGTGGTGCGCGATCGCCTCGATGACCGATGCGACGCGCTCGTTCACCGCGCTCATGTGCGCCTCGATCGGGTCGGGTCTGCGCTCTGTGAACCGCCCGACCTCCGCGGCAGCCGCGAACCGCGACGCGACGTGCAGTAACGTCTTGCTCGGGACGCATCCAAAATGCAGGCAGTCCCCGCCCATGTGCTCGCGTTCGATCAACGCGGTCTTCATGCCGAGTTGCGCGCAGCCCGACGCGACCGACAACCCGGCGGCGCCGCCGCCGATTACGACTATGTCGTGTGTGTACATGTAACCCTCGTTTTCAGATTTTGATCGCTTGATCACTTCGTTTTTTAATTGTATATACAACCTTATCCTTCGGCAACGGTTTTTTGCGGAGGCTCTTGATCCATAAAATAGCCAAAAAGCGCCGATTGTCAAGGGGGCTTTACATTTCTTTTTGGTACGCTCTTCCGGTTGACGTCCGATATTCACGTGCGTACAATGAAAAATGTCAAGTCACCTTGACATTCGTGCGCAGTTGCCTCATATTTTCCTGAGACGGTCGGGGAAAGGCGGGAGCCATGTTTCGAACGGGAAATCCGACAGGAAGGAGCGGCTCGTGAAAATGCCGAAAGGCGGCGCAGTTCGATATCGGCTCCTCAGCGCGCTGACTCTCGCCGTGCTCGTATTTGCCTGGTGGTTTGTGACCGCGCTTGACCTCGTCGAGCCGTTGTTCGTGCCGTCGCCGGCGGCGGTCGTCGCGAGTTTTTTTAATCTCATAGTTCACGGGTACCGTGGCGTGACGCTGCTCGAACATCTCGCGCACAGTTTGTACCGAGTCATGTTCGGGTTCCTGCTCGCGGTGATCACCGCGGTACCTCTTGGGTTGATGATGGGGCGGAACAAAACGGTGCGCGCGATCGTCGACCCGCTGATCGAGCTGTACCGGCCGTTGCCGCCACTCGCGTACTACACTTTGCTGATCGTCTGGATGGGCATAGAGGACTCATCAAAGATCGCGCTCCTGTTTCTCGCGGCATTTCCTCCAGTAGCGATCAGCACGGTCGCGGCGGTTGAACGGATCCCGGACCACCGAATCGAGTGTGCTCGGTGCCTCGGCGTACGCGGCTGGACGCTCATGCGCACCGTGCTGCTCCCGTCGGCGATGCCGGGCGTCTTCACGGGACTGCGGGTAAGCATCGGCTTCACGTACACGACGCTGGTCAGCTCGGAGATCGTCGCGGCGGTGAACGGAATCGGGTGGCTTGTGCTCGACGCAGGGCGTTTTCTCAGAACGGACGTCATTTTCGTCGGTATCATCGCGATGGGCGTCACGGGTCTGCTTCTCGATCGGATGATACGGTTTATCGGCACCGTGATGGTGCCGTGGAAGGAGGAATGAATGAATTTCAAGAGTTCGAAACGAGCGGTGACGTGTATCGTCGCGGCCGTGCTCGCGTTCGCAGTGACCGTCTCGGTAGCCGCGGCGGGGCGTTCGGAATCGCGGAGGGACCACGTCGTGATCGGCTTCCAGGCGATCCCAAACGGTGAACTCGTCGCAAAGCAACTCGGATGGCACGAAGAAACACTCGGCGTCGACGTCCGGTGGGTGCAGTTCAACTCCGGTAGCGAACTGAACGCCGCGGTCGCGGCCGGGTCGGTAGATATCGGACTGGGAGGGAGTTCGACGACGGTCGTCGCGATCGCACAGGGCGTGCCGGCGAAAGTGATCTGGATTCACAACATAATCGGCGACAACGAGGCTCTCGTCGTGCGGCGCGGCTCGGCATTTCAGACCGTCGCGGACCTGCGCGGTGCGACGATCGCCGCGCCGTTCGGCGCGACGACTCATTACCATCTGTTGACCGCGCTCGATCTCGCGGGTGTCGACGCGGCGGACGTCCGCGTGCTCGACATGCCGCCGACCGAAATGCTCGCCGCCTGGCAGCGCGGCGACATCGACGGCGGCTTCGTATGGGAACCGACGCTCGCGGCGATGCTCGAGAACGACGGCCGGGTGCTGATCGCGAGCGGCGCTCTCGCCGAGCAGGGATACGTCACGGGCGACATCGGTATCGTCCGGAACGGATTCGCCGAGCAATACCCCGAGATCGTCGTTCAGTACATTCGCAACCAGATCCGCGCGGTCGAACTGATTCGCGACGATCCCGTTCGTGCGGCAGAGGCGATCGCCGCCGAGCTCTCGCTCGACGCCACGGAAGCGCGCCGCCAGATGGATAGCCTTGTTTTTGTCGACGGTGAAGCGCAACTCTCGCCGGAGTATCTCGGAACACCCGAGCGGCCCGGCAGTCTTGCCGACGTCTTCGTCGAGACCGGACGATTCCTTGCCGAACAGGACACGATCTCCGAGGCACCTGGACGCTCACGCGTGATCGAGTTCATCGCGTCGCGATTCCTCCAGGAGGCACTTGAGAGCGACGCCCAATGACACGATGGAGCACGGTATGAAATAATGAGCGAAATGTTCACCGGGAGAAAAAAAGGATCGCGTGACGATCTACGACCGGACGGTCCGCCGGTTCTTGAGGCGCGCGCGGTCGGCCACGGCTACCATGACTCTCGTCGATTTCGGCTCTTCCGCAGCGCGAAATCCGAACAGCCGAATAAACTCGAGGTGATCTCGTCGATCGATCTCATGGTGAACGCCGGGGAGTTCGTCTCGCTCGTCGGGCCGTCAGGTTGCGGCAAAACGACGCTTCTCCGAATCCTCGCGGGACTCATTTTGCCGGACCACGGTGCGGTTTACGACTGCGGTGCGCTCGTGACGGCGCCCGACAGCCGAAGGAGTCTCGTGTTTCAACAGCCGCATCTCTTTCCGTGGCTCACCGTCGAACAGAACATCGCGTTTGGCCCCAGGAACCGCGGAGTTCCGCCGACAGTGTACCGCCCGGTCGTCGAGCGGCTGCTGCGACTCGTGCGACTCGAGCAGTTTCGCTCGGCGCTCCCGCAGCAGCTTTCCGGCGGCATGAGACAGAGGGTCTCTCTCGCGCGTGGACTCGCGAATGA
>PXBQ01000038.1 GCA_003566875.1 Spirochaetaceae bacterium
AGCCGGAGTTCTGGCACGACTCGTGGTTGCTCGGCGCGGGCGGTGCGTACGCGACGGCCCACGACTTATATCGATGGATGAAAGCGCTGAATGAGGGGCGTGTCCTCGCCGATAGCTCGACCACGGCGCTATTCGATCGGCATCAGAGAACCGGCAACGAATGGTATGGGTACGGCTGGGTCTCCGGAGAAAGGCACGGCAGGACGTACCGCTATCACGAAGGTGGCACGGTCGGGTACATCAGCGAGGCCGGGTTCTTCCCGAACGACGACGTGTACGTCGTGATCCTCTCGAACCACACGCACGAGCTCGAACAACTCGGTTCGACGGTGAGCCACATGCAACGGCTCGCGCGTAACGTGCACGCGGCGATCGCCGGCGCAACCTTTGTCGCGCCGCCCGTCCCGATCGCCGAGGAAGTGACCGATCTCTCGGGTCGGTTCACGGTCGCGGGGTTCGGATACGACTTCAGTAACGACCACGGGTCGGTCACGATCGTCGCGGACGACGAAAGCCCGTCGATCATGGATGTCGCGTACGGCAGGGATTTGGCCGAGAACACGCGTCGGTTCAGGCGGGTGATGCGCGTCGCCAAAGCCCTCGGAGAAGATGAGTTCGGCGCGATCTGGTGGCGCTCCGAGTTTCCGCTCCGGATCGCGATCTCGACCGGACTGGTCTCGGACGCGTGGGCAAACCTGACCGGCGAAAAAGGCGAACTCGTCTCGGTGAACTTCTACCGGCTCCCAACCCCGGAAAGACCGAACGTATACTGGTTCCGGATCGTGAACGAGAACGCGGAGACCGGCGTGTTCGTGACGCTGAACCGGTGGGGTTCGGTCCGAGGCATTCAACTGGATCAGTCTTTTTCGGCAGGCGGTCCGCGTTCGGTCGAAACGGTCACGATCTCGCCCGATCGGCTCTTCGTCGACGGTTTTCAGTACGGCTATCCCGACATCCACGTCGAGAAGCGCGCGGGCGAGTGGTTCGTCACGCTTCCGACCGCGGAGTTCCCGCTCAGGTGAAAGGTTAACCCGGACGCCTCGCGCGGACGCATCTACCGGCGCGAGAGCTAAAACCCCGGATGGAGCAACAAACCGTCGATTCTGTCGAAGTGCGAGTCAAGCGTGAGCAGGGTCGCGCCGTGTTCGAGACACGAAGCGGCTATCCAGACGTCGTTGATCGGGACCGGAGCGCCTCTTCGGCGAAGAGCGTGTTTGATTCGAGCGAACCACTCGGCGGTGAGATCGGTGATCGGCACAACGACTGTGCGAGGACGCTCGCGGAACGTCTGGAAAATGCGGCGGTTTTCGGCGTTACGGCGTCCATTGAGAAAACCGTCGAACAGTTCTCCGACAACCACCGACGAGAGCAGGACCGCCTCGCTTCCGGCGAGTACGTCGGCGACACGCCCGTCACCGGCCATCATCGCGGAGTAGACGTTGGTGTCGATGAGAACTCGGCTCATCGATCCCAATCCTGCGGATCGATCGATTCGTTCGCCCGTTGTGCTCGATTGAACTCTTGAAGCTCCTCAGCGGCCCAGAGCCCAACGAACTCCCGGTAGTCATCCGCGTACGTACCGTTTAACGGCAACCCCATTTCCTTCGCGAGCAGTTCTTTGATCAAGGCGTTCTTGCTCTTGCCTTGGCGCCGCGCCTCCCGGCTCAGCCGCTCGCTCAATACGTCATCGATGTCGTGAATCGTGATCGCGCTCATGGTTCTACTCCATGGTTCAATATAACTCGATTTTGGTTCATAGTCAAGATGGCGCACAGTACCGGCATACTTTTTTCGCCTTCGGGGGTACACTACGCCCATGTACAAGCTTGTCTTCTACGTCCCGGAGGAGCACGCCGAACGCGTCAAAGCCGCGGTGTTCGCGGCCGGGGCCGGGCGGTATCGGGATTACGACTCGTGTTCGTGGCAGACGACCGGGCTCGGGCAGTTTCGGCCGCTCGACAGCGCGTCACCGTTCATCGGCCGGATCGGCGTACTCGAACGGGTCGCCGAGGCGCGCGTCGAGACGATCTGCGAGTCCGGCGTCGTGCGCGGCGTGGTGACGGCGTTGCTCGCGGCGCATCCGTACGAGGAGCCCGCGTACGACGTGACGCGGATCTACACGGTCGACGACCTGCCGGAGTAGCTCGGCCGCGGCAGCGAGAAACTGTCGCGCACGTAGCAGTACGACGTTCCCGCGAGCCGGCCGATCGGGCGCAGCGACTCGACATCGATATGGAGGCCGTCGTCGATCAGCTCGTCGCGCACGTGCGCGCGCACGATCGTCCCGAGCACGAGCACCGCGCTTCCAGGACCGTCGCCGACCGGTACGGTCTTGAACAGGCGGCACTCGAAGCTGATCGGGCTCTCGGCGAGCCGGGGAGTCCGCAGCGCGCTCGACGCGACGGTGCCGAGCCCGAGCTCGACGCACTCGCTCATCCCCTCGGGGAAGTCGCATGAACTCTCGTTCATGACTCCCTCGTGCGGCTCGGCGACGACGTTCACGACGAACTCGCCCTCGCGCTCGATATTCAGAAGCGTGTCTTTCTTCCCGTCGCGCCGTCCGGGACCATAACTCATCGAAACGGAAATCGTCGGCGGCGAGGAGCAGACGCCGTTGAAGAAGCTGAACGGCGCGACGTTGACCGAGCCGTCCGGGTTCAGCGTCGTGATCCACGCGATCGGGCGAGGAACGATACACCCGATCAGCATTTTGTGCGCGTCGGCGGGCGACAATGTATCGATTTGAATCTCCAATGTGTTCTCCTGGTGTCGGGTTTTGGCCATTTGAAGTATACGCGGAACACGCCCGCGTCGTCACTTCGGTCGATATTCTTGGGCGTCGCACACGATCGGCGCGCTCGAAAACAGTAACGCGCGGCTCCGGACGTCCTCGGGCGGTTCCTCGCCGTCGAACGGGAAGATCGCGATCGAGAACCGAACGAACTTTCCGTTGTACGACGGCGCGTAACTGTCGAGCTGGTCGGCGGCGAGGATCGCGGCGGCGCGGCCGATCCCGGTCACGGCGGTCGGGTACCTCAACTGCCGGCCGTAGTACGTCCCGAACGGATTGAGGAAGATGCGTTGCGTCTCACCGTCGAGGTACGTCCGCATCGGGCAGAACGCGAAGCTGTTGTCGTGTCCGGTGTGCTGCGCGACGAGGATTCCGCGTCGGCCGTTCCCGACCGCGACCCAGCCGTTCGTGATGTGGTTGTTGATGCTCGGCACGTGCCGATTCCTCGAGTAGCGATGATAATCGATCTGATAACTCGAGACATCGCCGAAAAAGTTGTGCTTGAACACGCGGAACGGGTCGGATCGCGACGCGGTGAAACTCGGCAGGATCTCGGCCGGCATGACCTCTTTCCATCGGCGGTCCCACGTCCGGGCCAGATTCGCGGCGCGCGCCTTTCTCCAACGGAAGTCGCGCGTCGCGGGGTACTGGAGTTCGAGATCGACGAACACCGCGCCGGCCCCGGGCAGGACCGTGACGACACGCGACCATCCTCCCGGTTTGGTTTCACCGATCACGCTCAACTCCCCGGTCACGGTCCGCGCGAGGCCGCCTCCGGTCAACGTCGTGTCGAGCTCGACACCGGGAACTCCTCGGAAGGCCCGACC
>PXBQ01000254.1 GCA_003566875.1 Spirochaetaceae bacterium
CGCTTTGCCCTGGGAATTCAAGATCCCCATGTGGTGCGGCAATGAAAATAACAATTTCGCCTTTGTAGATTATCCCGGGAAAAAAATCAAGCTGTCGACGAGAAAAAACATCAAACCGCGCGATTATAGTCCCCGTGTTCGGCCGCAACGACGATTTTCCCGGGATTGAGGATCCCGTTGGGGTCAAAAACCGCTTTGATGCCCCGGAAAATCTCGATCTGGGATTGAGACATCACGATCGGAAGATACTTCACGCGTTTGTGCCCGATTCCGTGTTCGCCGGAGATCGTGCCGCCGTATCCGGCCGCTGCGGTGTACAACTGCTCGAGCACCGGAGGAAGCTTCTCGCGGAAACTCTGCTCCGAGTCGTCCCCGGCGAGCACCGTCGCGTGTAGATTCCCGTCGGCCGCGTGGCCAAAACACGGTATCCGGATCGAGTGTTCCTCCGCGATCCGAGCGATGTCGCGCACCATCGACGGGATCGAAGCGACCGGGACGACGATATCCTCGAGCGCGTTGAGCTTCGCATGATGCTTCAGCGCCCACGGAATCTGTTTTCTGATCTTCCAGAACCGCGCGGCGGTCTTCTCGGTATCGGCGCGGTACGTGTGCAGGGCACCGGAGGCGGCGCAGACCGACTCGATCGTACCGATCTCGCGATCGACGATAGCCGCATCAGGGCCGTCGGACTCAAACAACATCATCGCGCCGGCCGTTTCGTACGGCAGAGTTTCACGGACCATCAAACACGCCTCACGCAGGCAAAACGCGTCGGCGTACTCGGCGGACGAGGGGATAATACGATGTGTCGAAACGATACGTGGCAATGTCGAGATCGCGGTGGTGGTGTCCGGAAAGAACGCGAGCAAAGCCGATCGATGGACGGGTCTCGGCATGAGCCTGACAAAGACCTTGGTAACGATCGCGAGCGTTCCTTCCGAACCGACGATAAGGCTCACAAGGTCATACCCCGTGACGTCTTTGAGCCGTTTGCCTCCGAGCTGCATCACGTGCCCGGCCGGCGTGACCACCTCGAGGCCGACAATATACCGTCCGGTCACGCCGTACTTCACCGCACGTCCGCCGCCGGCGTTCTCCGCGACGTTTCCTCCGACCGTGCAGAATTCCTCGCTCATCGGGTAACCGGCAAAGAACAATCCGTGCGGCTCGAGAACTTGATCGAGTGAACTCGTGACGACGCCCGGCTCGACGACCGCGATCAGATTCTCGGTATCGACCTCGATGATCGCGTCCATCTTCTCGGTCGAGAGCACGATCCCACCGTAAATCGGAACCGCTCCGCCGGAGAGCCCACTTCCACCGCCTCGCGGAGTTACCGCAACGTGCGCGCGGTTCGCAATTTCCATCACTTTCACGACATCTGCGGTCGAGCCGGCAAACACAACCGCGTCGGGCGCGCGGGAGTCGGGATCGTCGGCGACCTGATCGTGTCCGTAACGGCGCAGTCTGTTTGAACCGTCGGCGAGGACCTTGTCCGCGCCGACGGCCTTCTTCAAGTCCGAGAGAATCTCCGGGGTGAGCGGTTGAAAAAGCGTGTTCTCGCGCATAATGCCGACGATTGTACCACAAACACCCGGAGTACGGCAAAACCGCCTACGGCCGCCTACGTTTCGTCGTCGACCGAGTGTCGCTTGATCTTCTTCGTCGTCGTCATCTCGAGCGGCTCCGAGAGGACCGTCACGCTTTTGATCCGCTGGTACGGCAACAGTCCTTGGTTTACCTCGGCGACGATCGCATTCATCCGTTTTTCGATCTCAGCCCGGTCGTGCGTACCGCCGTCGGACTGTGTCTCAAACCGCTCCAAATTTGGATACACGAGCGCTTCGATCTCCTCGGTTTTCTGCTCTTCATCCAAGACAAACCCACGCACAAGAATTTGTTCAATTTCATCATAGAGCTGGAAGCAGTTCTCGATCTCCTCGGGATAGACGTTCTTGCCTCCCTCGGTCACGATCAGGTTTTTTGCTCGCCCCGTGAGGTAGAGGTAGTTCTCGTGGTCGAGGTAACCGACGTCGCCGGTGCGGAAAAACCCGTCTTCGGTGAAAACCTCGGCGGTCTCTTCGGGAAGATTATAGTAGCCCTGCATAACCATCGGGCCTTTCACAACTATCTCGCCGGCGCCTCGCTCGTCCGGCTCGAGTATCTTGATCTCGACGCGTGGCAGAACCTTGCCGACGCTCGTCTCTTTGTAGTGATCGATCGGATTGAGCGTGAGGATTGGCGACGTCTCGGTCAGACCGTAGCCCTGGACAAAATCGAGCCCGAGCTGGTTGTACCGGCGAAAAACGCTCGGCGCGAGTGGACCTCCGCCGGAGATACAGATCCGCACCGTCGCGAGCGACGCCTTCTCGAGAACCGAGTGAAAAATTCGTTTTCCGGGATTGACGCGAAGCACCTTTTTGATGAAGCCGCTCGCGCCCATCAGGAACCGAATGAGGCCGTACACAACCGGCCCCTTCTCACGCACGCCGCGCATAATTCCTGCCAAGACCTTGTTAAAGAGAATCGGAACGCCGAGGAACATCGTGACGCGTGCTTCCTTGAGATCGCTCAGGATTTGTTTGATCACCATCCGTTTGCCGAACACGACTTCCGCTCCGACCGAGATCGCCTCGATGAAAACCGCGAGCATCGAGTACGAGTGATGAAGCGGAAGCAACGCGTAGAACGTATCGGTGTGCAGAACCGTGAGGTTCGCTTGCGCGAGGAAACAGTCGGAGACGAAGTTGGAGTGAGTCAGCATAACTCCTTTGGGCTTTCCGGTTGTTCCCGACGTGAAAAGAATCGCCGCAAGATCGGTCTCTTGAGCGTGAGTGACATCGTACTCGCGGTCGGCCGAGACGTCGTAGATGTACGGAGAGCGGTCGGGCTCAAGGCTTACGACCGCGTCGAGCTTCTTCGCCGCCGCGGTGAAGTGATCGTAGCGCTCTCCATCGATGAAAAATACCTTGCAGTCGGCAACGTCGAGAAGTCTCGAGATCTCCGCGTCTTTGAGCTGATAGTCAATCGGCACGACGATCGCGCCGGCGTACAGTACCGCGAGATACGCGACCGCCCACTCGGGGCTGTTCTTCCCGGATACAGCGACTTTGTCGCCGTGCTCGACCCCGATCGATCTGAGGTACTGCGACACCTTTTTGATTCGCCCCAGAGCTTCGGAGTACGTCAGAGATACGCGCTCGGGATCGTACACCGTGAAACACGGTCTCTCGGGGTACCGCGACGCGGTAATGTTGAGTAATTCAGGGAGAGTCGGCCACTCTCCGGAGAAGGCTTTTCCCCGATACTCGTCGAGAAAGTCCCACGGATTTTCTTTGTTTTGGGATGGCATTGTTCCACCTTGTTTTGTTTACAGGATGTAGCATTTTATCACGGACGGCGCGAGCTGTCACGGGTAATATCGGAAACGCGACGCTGGACACCGGATACGCTCGGGTGTAGAGTGGTCACAGATAGATCTACCGGTAAGAAACCGCGGTTTGGCACGAATCGCATCCCAAGGAGTTACGTATGCCATCGATGTTTGGTGTTCAGAGCTACTGCTTCAGGAAGACAAAAGACAACACGGAAACGGCCGAGCTGGTAAAACA
>PXBQ01000208.1 GCA_003566875.1 Spirochaetaceae bacterium
GAGCGCCGTCGCGAGGGGCGTGAGCACGACGAGGACCGGGAGATGGTTCACGGTTTTCTCCCGAGTACTCTCCGGATGTCGGTACTCCCGTACCGACGATACGTGATGACCGTGAGCGCGAGAGCGAGTGAGATCACTCCTGCGCCGATCACGATCGCGGTTAGCGACAACGCGTGCGGCAGCGGATCGACGTACGCGACGTGGTCGCCGATGAGGACGGGTGCGGTCGCGTCGGCTCGGTACGCGAGAGCGACGAGCACGAGCACGAGCGCGGACTCCATGAGGCTCATGCCGATGCAGATCTTGATCATGTCGCGATTCGTGAGAACGCAGTAGAGACCGATCCCAAACACCGAAGCCGCCGCGGCGTACGCCGTTGCCTGCATCATCGTCCCGCCTCCTCGGTCGAGAGAAACTCGAAGAAGATGCTCCCCAAGCCCGACGCGACTTTCACGCCGATCGCGAGATTCAGAAGCGGGATCGCTCCCGCGCTCAGGAGTTCTCCCGGAGTGCCGCGCGGAAAGCCGACCGCGAGATTCGTGAGGAACGCGCCGCCGCTCGCGATTCCGACGAACCCGATCGCGACGAACGCGATAGCGCCGCAACTCTCTGCCGCGTGCAACCGCGCCGGCGTGAGCCACGCGGATCCACGGTTCGTTCCGAACACAACGTTCAGAAGGATTACGAGAACCGCGAGCGAGACCCCGCCTTGAAATCCGCCGCCCGGAGAGAGGTGTCCGAAAACAACGATGTACATCGGGAGCATCCAGAAAAAAACCGAAAGGTACGAGATCGATCGGCGCACGAGAATCCCCGATCCGCGATCCGAACGACTCAACCGCGACCCCGCGAACAAAGCCGACACGGCCGTGACCGCGGTGAATATCACGATCGCCTCACCGAGCGTATCGAACGCACGATAATCGAGAAGCACACTCGATACGACATTGATCGCGGCGGTGTCGCGTATCGCGTGCGCGATGTAGTACGCCGACAACGACACCGGCTGTTGGGTCGTGAGCGCGTGAAGAAGCAGCACGGTCGCCAGAAACCCCGTGCTCGCGACCGAGACGAAAAACCCGTAGACCGATCGCGCTTTCATGAGCGCCTCTGCATCTTGCTGACGGCCGTAACAAAAATTGCCGTCAAGAGGCCGGCGCCGATGACCGCCTCCGCCATCGCGACGTCGACTGCGTGCAGGAACGCGAACACGACCGTGAGGACGATGCTGAAGACCGAGAGTACGATAATCGATGTGATGTAGCCGCGAACTATTACTGCGCCGAGCGCCGCCACGACCAGGACGATCAGGAGAATTACGAACGCAAACTCAAACATCGTTCTTTTCCTCGAGATGCTCCGCATACTCATCGACGATCAGCCGTCGCCGCGCGTGCTCTGCGCGATAGTTTGCGCGGGCTGCGGCGTGAATCGCGATCGGATTAGTGACAAACAGAAAAATCGCTATGAATGCGATCCGAAGTGCGTACAATGCCGAAGGAGATCTGAACGCAATTCCGGCCAACACGAGACCGACACCGACGGTAAGCCCTTTGGTGCCCGCGTGCAACCGCGTGTACGCGTCGGGGAAGCGGAGCATCCCGACAGTCATCGCGAAAGAGAAGAAAATTCCCAGACCTATCAGTACTGCACCGATCACACCGAGTACGTTCACGCGACGTCCCGATGTTCGATGAACTTCACGATTATGATCGTGTCCGCGAACAGGAGCATCGCGTACACGATCGCGATATCCAGAAAAATAATCCGTTCGAACACGACGCCGAGAAGCACCAGCACCGCGGTCATCATCACGCCGATCGCGTCGGCGGCGGCGACACGGTCGAGTAGTGACGGGCCGCGAATCAGCCGGATCATGCAGAGCCCCGAAAAAAAAACCAGGAGTATGATCGCCGTGTAGTTCACTCGCTGATCCTCCGGACCCACTGCCTGAGTCCCCCGGTGACGCGGTCGTCGAACGTGACGTCGCCGTATCCGGTAACGTCGATCCAGTGCACGTAGAGGTTGTCGTTCTCTTCGTCGTAGTCCATCGTGAGTGTGCCGGGGGTGAGGGTAATCAGACTTGCGAACACTGTCGTCGCGGTGATACTCGTGAGGCCTCCTTCGACGCGCACGATCCCGGGCCAGAAGTCCATGTTCGGCTTGAGCGCGAGAAACGCGAGGTTGACACCGGACCAGATTACTTTTCCGATAAAGACCGGGATGAAAGCGAGCAGCCACATTGTGCGGACAAGCAACCGGCCGCGTCGTTGACGACCGGCGGCCGCGATCGCGTCGCGGCGTCCGATCCACGTTCTCCCGTCGATCAAGGTACCGAAAACGACCATTCCGACTGCGCTTAGAACAACGCCGATTGCCAGCGCCGGCAACGTGCGATTGACCGAGAACGCGGCCCACGCAACAAAAACAGCGACACCAAAGGCGAGCTTTTTCATGATCACACCAGCGTAGCCAATCGTTCTCAAGATGGCAACAGCCACTGAGCCCGTTGTTGACACGGTGAGCGCAAGCTGGTATCTCTTCATTGATGATCTGCCCCGACGGTCAGGGCGAGGATCCTGATCCTACCGATTTATCAACTCATCCGGTAACCCAGGCGCGTCGTGCCCGGAGGTAACCTCGTCGTCCTCGGAATCACCATGGTTGTCTTGCTCGTCTGTTCTGCGGTGTTCTCCGGATCCGAGACCGCGTTTTTCTCGCTCAATAGCCTCGAGAAAGACTCCCTTCGGCGACGCACCAAAGGTGGAACGGGGCTGTTCGTCCGGCTGTTGTTTTCAGAGCCCGATGAAGTCCTTGTTACGATTCTGACCGGCAACATGTTCGTGAACATCTTCGCCTCGTCGATTTCCGAGGCGATTGGAGCGGCAATATTTGCCCGTGGCGCCGAGTTTTTCTCGATCGTGTCGATGACAATTGTCCTGCTTGTAGTCGGTGAGATGACCCCGAAGAATATCGCAGTGCGGCATTCGCTGCGCTTCTCGATCTTCGCGGCGGGTATCCTGCGTCACGTTCATGTCGTCCTTCGGCCTGTGACACGGCCTCTCGGGCGCATTCGGCACGCGGTGATCTCGGCGTTTCCCGGACGGCCGGAACTCGATGAAAGCCGCGGCGACGCGGTTCTCTCGGCGATTCGGATGGGGTACGAGAGCAAGACGATCGACGAGTCGGAGCTCAAGCTTCTCGAGCGGTTCTTCCGCTTTCGCGACAAGACCGCCGCGGACGTCATGATCCCGCGCGTCGACTGCCGACCGGTGAGCGCCTCGACCACGGTCAGAGAGTTTCTCGCCGCGGTGTCGGCGAACGAGTCCGACACGTTTTCGCGGTTGATCCCGCTTTACCGCGACGACGTCGACCACATAACAGGATACGTTCGTCTCTCGGATCTCATTCCGTTCCGACTCGGCGGAGAGCCCGACCGGCCGTTATCCGAGTTAAAACGGCCGATTCACGCGGTCCCCGACGGAAAGGACCTTCGAGAGCTTCTAGAGGAAATGGCCGAGCTGCAGGCCGAGATGGCGGTTGTCGTCGATGAGTACGGCGGGACCGAGGGGCTCGTGAGTTTCGCC
>PXBQ01000525.1 GCA_003566875.1 Spirochaetaceae bacterium
CCGAAGGCGTACGCCTGGTAGAGAGTGCGCGACGGTACCGGAGCCGACCATTCGGCTCGGTGCCGCTTCACGCCATGAGAATGTCGAGCAGGTCCTGGTCGGTTTTGGCCTTGATGATGCGCTTCCGGATCGATCCGTCGACGAGAAGTCGGCCGATCTCGGCGAGGAACTGCACGTGCGGCCCCTGGCCCTCTTTCGGCGAGAGCGTCATGATGAAAATTTGGGACGGCTTGCGGTCCAGATTTTCAAAGTCGATTTTCCGTTTTGTGACCCCGACACACGCAACAAGCTCATCGACGGCGTCGGATTTTGCGTGTGGGATGGCGATGCCGTTCTGCATTCCGGTCGACATTTTTGTCTCGTGCTCGAGCAGATCCCGGAGCGCGAGCTCGCGGTCCTTTATCTTTCCCGAGTTGCACGCGAGATCGAGAAGCGCGTTGATCACCGAGTTTTTGTCACGACCGGAGAGATCGGTCGTCACCAGATCGATCGTGAGCGTTTCTTTCAGCATCGCAACAGGATATGCTCCCACGCCGCGGGTGTCAAGATTCTAAAACCGTGTACGCCTACACTTGTCCGACCTACACTTGTCCGACCTACACGAACCACCACGCGTAACCGAGCAGTCCCACGAAAAACAACGTCATGAACACGGTGATCTGATTGAAGCTGAACTTGAAGTTCCGGATCATCGTGAGAAACCCTCCGATCCGTTTCACGACAAAGAAGTACGTCGCGACGGCGACCGCGAGAGTGAGAAAGAACGTGAGCAACTTCTGCGCGCCGAGAGCGCCGGCCGCCGAGTACTGCGGGCCGTACACGAGCGCAACGGTCGGCCCTCCGAGCACCCCCCCCGCGAGGCACGCGAGGCCGAACAGAAGCGAAATCACGGCGACCCACGGGTCTCTCGTGAGCGGCTTCGGCGCGTTCGGCTTCCCGAACAGAATCAAAGAGTACTTCACAAAACTCAAAGTCGTCCCGAAGTTGATTAACAGCATCCCGAGTCCGCCGAGGTCTCCCTGAAGACCTTGCTGGATGAAGTACTTCGAGATGCTCCCGTTGAAGAACGGGGCGCCGGTTATTCCAAGGACACCCGCGAGAGTACCGATCCCGATCGCGGGCATGTGGCGCAGAACGCCGCGGATTTCCGCGTACGAGCGCGTGCCGTACTGCTCGATTATGATCCCGGCCGTGAGGAACAACAGCCCCTTGAACAACGCGTGGTTAATGATGTGGTACATCCCGCCCCAGAACGCGACGTCCGAGCCGAGGTGTAGCCCCATCACGATCAGTCCGACCTGGCTCACGGTGTGGTACGCGAGGATGAGCTTGATGTCTTTCTGAGCGATCGCGAGCAGAAACCCGATGACCGAGGTGATGAACCCGAGTATCATGAAAAACGGCGCGGCGTCGATCACCGGAGAAAACGTTGCTGAGATCCGCACGAGCAGGTACACGCCGGCTTTGACCTGGACCCCCGAGAGCACCGCGGAGACGATCGCCGGCGCGCTCGGTGCGCCGTGCGCGCGCGGAAGCCAACTGAAGAGCGGAAACAACGCGGCCTTGACCGCAATCGCGGTCATGATCATCGCGTACGGAACGATCACCGCGCGCGGGTCGTCGAGCAGCGGCAACCTTTCGTGGAGCGCTGCGAGATCGAGCACACCGGTGATCCGGTAGAGGTACCCAATCCCGAGCAGCATGAACGCCATCGCGATGAAGTTCATCATCAGGTACAACATCGCGTCGTACACCGACTGTTTGTCCTGCTTGTACATGATCAGGATCGCGATGATGATCATGCCGAGTTCGACGAGCACGTAGATGTTGAAGATATCGCCGCTCAGGAACATGCCGATCAGCGCGGACTCAAGCAGCACAAACAGAAACAAAAACGTCTTGTCGAGGTACTCCGCGCGCGTACTGAACAGAAACGTGCCGGCGAAGAACACCGCGGTCAGCAGCACAAGAGGCGCCGAGTAGACGTCCGCGACGAGTTTGATCGCGATCCAGCGCGGCCACTCGGCCATGTACTGCACGATCTCCCCGCCCCACCGGACTTCGGCGAAAATCGCGATTGCTGCGACGACAATACCGACGTTCACGAGAAAAAGGAGCCGGTGGTACGCGTTGCGCGGCAGGAAGTACCCCGCGGCACCCGCGATCACGGGGATCACGACGACGATGTGGAGGGGCAGAAGCGGCAACACGCTACTTCTCCAACCGGCGGATCAGGATTTTCCAGTCGGCGGTCCCGTACCGGTACGCGACGCGCATGTACATCGCGAGACACATTGCGATGACCGATACGCCGATGACGATCGCGGTGATCATCAACGCTTGTGGAACAGGATCCGCCATGTACTCGACCGGCGTCGACGATATCGGCGGCTTCGCACCTTCGGGATAGTTTGCCATCATGAAGAACGTGATCGCTCCGATGTCCATAATTCCGACCGACATGATCGTCTTGATGATGTTCCGCTGACTCATCGCGCCATACAGCCCGAGGAAGAAGAGGCCGACCGCGAGGTCGGAGATCTGAAGCTGGTTTATAAATGCCACGTCTTTCCGACTCCCTGGAAAAATGCAAACCGCAGGACCGCGACGCCGAGCCCAAACCCCACCTGCACGCCGATCAGGACGTCCATCGTCGTGAGGTACAAGGACCGAAACTGCGGGTTCCGCGCGACCACACCGGTAAACAAAACCGCGCTCGGCGCGATGACGATCAGAGCGAGAAATACGCGTTGGATCGAATGCAGCGCCTCGGTATCCGTATCGTCGACGGGGTACACGACGTACCGTGCGACGAACAACGACGCGAGCACGCTACCGCCCTGGAATCCACCCCCCGGAGTGTAGTGACCGTTCAGAATCACGTAGAAGCCGAACAGGAGCATGAACGGATACAGAAGCCCGACGACCATCTGCAGGATGATCGATTCATCGGCAGTTAGGACATCACTCATCGCCGTGCTCCTGCGTCGATTCGGTTTGGGGCACCGGCTCGCTCTCATCGCGCGCACGAAGGTCGGCGGCGCCCGGCAGAAACTGTTTCATGCCGATGATCGCGGTCAGGAGAATGAGCGCCTCGAACATCGTGTCGTACATCCGGTAGTCGAGCAGGATCGCCGCGACGGCGTTTTTCGCGTGCGTATCGTCTTCGAAGTTCTCGATCATGTAGTCGTACATGAAGGGGTCGAGCTCCGCGGAGTACCGGGTGGTGACGGAGGTCACGACGAAAAACACCGCGATCACGAACACCGCCGAAGCAATGTACCTCATTGGGAACTCTCCGCGACGTACCGACCGAAACGCAGCATCGAGGCCTCGCCGCGCATACGAAGCATCATTTCCAGCTCGAGCATCACGTAACTCTCATCTTCGGTGTACGCGGAGAATCCCTCGTGGTCTTCCACCACGACGAGATCGTACGCCGGATTGAGAACTGCTTGATCGAGGGACACCGACACAAAAACGACCTGAAGTTCGAACTCGCGCAGAACGAAGAAATCCCGAATCTCGCGCAGAGCCTTCGCGCGCTCAACGTGGGAGATGTACGCATCGGCCAATCGATCGC
>PXBQ01000160.1 GCA_003566875.1 Spirochaetaceae bacterium
AGCCCGGCAACAACTCGATCCGGATCAGCCCGAACACGGTGTTCACGTTGCGCGAGGTCGAGCGGGACGGTCAGCGCGAGACGGTGATGTCGCACACGGTCGGTTCGGTTCGGTACCGATTTCAGACGCTGACCGGGCGAGGGCAGCAGGTCGGCACCGTCAGCGCGGTCGCGGGCGTCCGCGGAACCGAGTTCGAGGTCTTCGCGGGTCCCGACGGCGCGACGATGATCCTCGTCGATTCGGGCCTCGTCGACGTCGAGGCCGAGGGTGTGACGGTCGAGGTCCGCGCAAACGAAGGCATCGAGGTTTTCCCCGGCGAACCTCCCGGTGAGATCTTTGACCGGATCGGCCGGCCGGTCGACTTCAGTACGTGGCAGACCGACCGCCTCGACGAGTACCTCGCCGATCCCGTCCGCGGCCTCGAGCGCATCCGCGCGCGCGGCGAGACTCTGGTCCGCGCAATGATCGCGACACACGAACTCTACCTCGCGTCCGCCGCAGACCTCGAAGCCGCCCGCGCGCGGTTACGGGAGTTGCAGGAGGCGGAGAAAGTCGAGGAAGCCGCGGAGTACCGGGACACGGTCGTCTTTCCGTACACCTTTGCAACCGGGAATTTGGTTCTCAATACGCGTTACTACGCTCTTTCGGTGTTGTCGCTACGGCGATTTGTGATCGGACGCATGTACTCCACGTTGAAAACGCAATTCATTCGGGACTTGGATAATCCTGTGTACCAGGAGTATCTCGCGCTTCACAGAGCTATTCTCGACGATTTTGAGTCGATAGTCGTCCCGCAGCTCGTCGCAGCGGATATTTGAGACGATCGGTGTGTCCTTGAAGCATTCTACGATAGGAGAGTGAAATGAAGTGTGATGGTAAAAAACCTAATCGATCAGGATTTGTGCTGCTTGCGGCTGTTATCGGCGCGATTTTGATCGTCGCCGGATGCGACCTGCTCGGAACCCAGATGACGATTGAACAGCGTATCGAAGCATTCGAGAGTGAGATCAACCTTACGAACCGCTCGGAAGTGTACACTCATACGCATCCAGATGCGCAGAGTCATCAGGCTGCGAGGTTATCGACGTACTGGAATACGATTCTTCCGACCGCTGATCGGCCGTACACGATTACGATTGTCGATACCGATAACGTGGTCGTTACGGCAAGCATCTCCGGCTCCGGCGGACAGTACAGCAACACACCAATTGTGTTTGAGATGAAGGAAGACGGTATTGCGAACTGGAAGATATTGATTATAACGATTGGCGACACCGTGGTATTCGACTAGAGCTTCGTCTCACCGCATGTGCGTACGGCCGACGAGACTGCGCATCCGCCGGCTATCCGGCAAACGTTATCCGGAACGTTGTGCCGTGCGTGTTCTCGATCTCGAGTTCCGCTTTGATTTGCGTGCACAAGCCCCGGATTATCGTCATGCCGAAGTTGCCGCCGCCGTTGACGATTGAGGCCGGAAGTCCGGCGCCGTCGTCGGCGTACTCGAGCGTGTAGCGGTCAGCCGCAGCGCGACACAAGCGGAGCGTGATCGTACCGTGATCGGTGCAGCCGAACGCGTGTTTCATCGTATTTGTGACGAGTTCGTTTATCATGAGGCTGATCGGGAACAGCAGCTGCGTCTTGATCGGCGAGTCGTCGATCTCGAACGCGAGTTTGACCCGGTCTGCCGCTTTGAACGTGCCGTGGACGGCGGTGACGAGCGTCGTCAGATACTCGCGCGCCGGCACTTCGCGAAAATCGTCGGACCTATGGAGATCGTCGTACACTTTCACCATAACGTCGAGCCGGCCGCGCGCTTCCCTTAAGACCGCGCGTGCGCGTTCATCGTCGGTCGCTCCGCTCTCGATCTCGAGCAGCGACGCGACCGTCGCCATGTTGTTCTTGACCCGGTGGTGTACCTCGCGGAGCAAAAGGTCCTTCTCTTCGGCGAGACGCCGTGCGGTTTCCTCGGCGGCCCTGATCCGTGTGACGTCGTACACGACGGCAGCGAATCCGGTTGTCTTCGGCGTGCCTCCGATTCGGGAGAGCGAGACCTCAAACCGGCGCGGTGGTCCATCGGACTTCGGCGTCAGCGTCAACGTCCCGGTCGTCTGATCGTCTCCTGATTCGCTCCAATGCGGCCACTCGGGGAAGACCGATGTGATCGCCTCTCCTGTTTTGACGTCAAACAAGCGGTTGAACTCCGAGTTATAGTCGACGATGCGCCCGCGCGGATCGACCACCACCACACCGTGCCGGAGGCTATTGAAGATGCGCTCGCGCGCGACCGGCGCGAGGTCGAAGAATCCGAGTCGGTACAACGCAAGCGCGATCAGACACCCGGAGATCGCGAACACCACTCCGTTCGGCCCGTACGGCTCGAGTGGATTGATATCGAGAACCGAGAGCACGTTCGAGGCAAACGGCACAAGCAGGCTTCCGATGACAAACGCGGTCTGAAGCTTGAACCGCGTGTGCGCGGCGTCGCGAAGAAGGATCAGGAGGGTTCCGATGAGAAGCGCGTAGTGGTACGCGATTCCCACGTAGAACAGCGGGCCGGGCGTGATCTCGAGCGTTGCGGCCGGCCAGCTGCCGTGAACCTCGACCGCCGATCGAAAAAGCATATGATGATCGTTCGTGTAGATCGCGACGGGCGTGAGAAGTGGAATCGTGTAAAGCGCCGCGACGGTCTTCCCCGTCGCCGAGGTCTTGTTTCCCGTGTACCACAGGGCGAAAATGAACCAGAGTACCGGCACCTGGACCGCGCCGATCTGCCCGATGTTGAACCAGAACAGCATCGTCGCTTTTTCGTCGGTCGCGTGCACAAACGCGGACGCGGCGACCCAGACGAACGCGCTCACCATGAGCAGCCCGAACGCGGTCGCCCCGGGGACGTCGCGCCGCGAGAACGCGACGATCGCGAGAAAAGCGATTATCCCGGCCGAGACCAGTGACGGCACCATGTACGGGGAGAAACTCACCGATTCAAGCATGACGGAAGTATAACTCGCGATACGATGTACGTCGAGCTTTTCCGATTCCCAGACGAAACGATTCAGGGTATCGTAGGGCATGGCGATTTCGAGACCCGACCAGACGATCGTCGCGCTTATCGGCCGGATGAGCCCCGCCGACGCGCAGAATAGGCTGCTTCGTGTTCCCGACACCGAGTTCGCCGTCGGTTTGTTGCACATGAACGACGACGTTCGCGACCGTATCCTCGGTCTCGCGGGCGCGGCTAAAGCCGAACGTGTACGGCAGGTGATCGACCGACATCGCCACACCAGGATCTCGTACGAGAACTACCTCGCGGCCGCCGAGCGGATGATCGGTCGGCTCTCGAGCGAGTCGTCGGCATCGACGACGCCGGGCGCCGCCGCGCCGCCGCGGAGCTACTACCGTCCGGGTCGCGCTCGGCGGTAAACCACCCAAAACTCGTCCATGGAGGCGCGATGAAAACGATACTCTGTTACGGCGACTCGAACACGTGGGGATTCCGGCCAGATACGCAACAGCGCTACGGTCACTCCGAGAGGTGGACGCGTGTACTGCAGAGGCTTCTCGGCGAGCAGTACTGGGTTATC
>PXBQ01000455.1 GCA_003566875.1 Spirochaetaceae bacterium
GGGTTTTCGATCTGAACTCGATGCCGGACGCGCTTCCGGCGCTCGCGGCAACTGCGTGTTACGCCGAGGGCACGACGAAGATCACGAACGTACCACAGGCCCGCGAGAAAGAGACCGACCGAATCGCCGTGATGACAAAGGAACTGCGCGCGATGGGCGCAAAAATCGAAGAGGACGCCGACGGCGTGACGATCGAAGGTACGCCGCTCACGGGTTCCGCGGTCGGGTCACACGACGATCATCGAGTCGCGATGGCTCTCGCGATCGCCGCGCTCGGCGCGAGCGGCTCGACGAGAATCTCCGGCGCAGAGTGCGCCGCGGTTACGTATCCGGGCTTTTTCGACGAGCTCAGAAGACTATCGAGTATCGCAGACGAGTAGGGGCGCGCTGTTCAGCAAGGTTGGTCAGCGGAGCTGCTCGAGCTTGACTTGATACACGGTATCGACCGAATTCAGCTCATCGTACAACGCCTTGAGGTCGGTGTCTTCGGCTATCTTCACGATGAACTTCATCTTGACGGTTTTTTTCTCGATCGCCTGCGTCACGTCGATGTTACTGACGTGGATCCCGTGTTTCCGCAGGATCGCCACGATCGTATCGGTGTTAATCCGCGTGTCTCGCAGGTTGACCTCGAGCACCTTGATCGACCGGTCGGGGAACATCCGTTTTTCGATCCGGTTCAACGTCGTGAGCGTAAACAGTACGAGCAGCGTCGCGGCCGCCGCGAGCAGGTACAGTCCGCCGCCGATCACGAGCCCGAGCGCCGCGACGATCCAGATCGACGCGGCGGTAGTGAGCCCCTTCACGTTTCCACCGAAGCGCAGAATCGCGCCGGCGCCGAGAAAACCGATCCCCGACACAACCTGCGCGGCGATTCGGCCGGGATCGCCGCCGGTCGGCGGCAGCGCGATGTACCGCGATAGTTGCATCAACAGCGTCGCGCCGAGGGCGATCAGAATATGAGTCCTGAGTCCCGCCGGCTGATTGCTCCGCTCGCGCTCCAAACCGATGGCACCCCCGGCGATGAGGCTCAACACGAGCTGTAGCAGATGTTCGAGAGCGAACTCCGCGCCGGGGATCACCGTCGTCATCCAAGTCATACCGCTTTGGCCACCATCCGGTTCACGCGCTTCACGAACTCCGCGGGTTCCTTGATCTGCGCGCCCTCTACGAGGAGTGACTGCTCGAGCAGGATCCACGAGATGTCCGAGACGGTCTCGTCGTCGTCGGTGTCCTTGAGCCGCGCGACGATCGGATGATCGGGGTTGACCTCGAGGATCGGCGAGGCCTCGGGAATGTCGGTCTGGCCCATCGCGCGCATCATCTGTTGGAGCTTCATCGACGGGTCGTTGTCGTCGAACACGATGCACGCGGGCGAGTCGGATAGCCGGATCGAAAGCACGACGTCCTTCACCCGATCGCCGAGAACGTCCTTGATTTTCTTGAGAACAGGCTTGATGTCCTTCTCTTTCTGCTTCCGTGACTCGGTCTCGTCTTTGAGATCGTCGCCGGCGTCGGAACGATTCACGGGTTTGAGATCGGTGTCCTTGAACTTCCCGATCGACGGCACGACTATCTCGTCGATGTCGTCGTCCATTATCAACACCTCGATGTCTTTCTTGGTGTACGCCTCGAGGAGCGGAGATCGGCGGAGTTTTGCCTCGTCGGACCCGGTTATGTAGTAGATCGCCTTTTGGTCCGGCAGCATGCGCGCCTTGTACTGTTCGAGACTCGTGAACCCGTCGACTTTGGTCGACTTGAACCGCACCAGATCGAGAATCGTGTCGCGATTCGCAAAGTCGGAGTACAACCCCTCTTTGAGCGGCCGGTTGTACTGCTCGATGAACTTCGTGTAGAGCTCGGGGTCCTCGAGCGCGATCCGGGCGAACTCCGAGAGCATCTTCTTCACGGACGCGCTTTTGATGCTCGCGAGCACACGGTTTTGTTGAAGAATCTCGCGGCTCACGTTCAACGGAAGGTCTTCCGAATCGATCACGCCGCGCAGGAATCGCAGATACGGCGGCATGAGTTCTTTCTCGTCGTCGGTGATGAAGACGCGCTTGACGTACAGCTTCACGCCGGGGCGGTAATCGACGTTGTACATGTCGAACGGCGCCTTGGTCGGAACGTAGAACAGCGTCGTGTACTCGAGCGTGCCCTCGGCCTTCGTGTGCAGATAAAAGAGAGGATCTTCGGTTTCGTGCGAGATCGTCTGGTAGAACGCGTTGTACTCCTCGTCGGTGATCTCGCTTTTCGAGCGCCGCCAGAGCGCGGACGCCGAGTTGATCTGCTCGACGGTCGGCGTCGACGCCTTTTCCTTGCCCTTGTCGTCGTACTCTTTCTTCTCGTAATGAAGGTAGATCGGAAAAGCGATATGGTTCGAGTACTTCTTGATCACGTCCTCGATCTGCCGGCGCGATGCGTACTCCTTGCCTTCGTCGTTCAGGAATAGCGTGACGCGCGTGCCGAACGATTCCTTCTCCGCCGACGCGATCTCGAACTCGCCCTTCCCGTCCGAACTCCAGAGCCACGCCTTCGTCTCGCCGGCCTTTCGCGTCAGAACCTCAACACGGTCGGCGACCATAAAGGCGCTGTAAAACCCGACGCCGAACTGTCCGATCAGGTTAGAATCCTTCTTTGCGTCACCGGTCAAATTCTCGATAAAACCTCGCGTACCGGATTTCGCGATCGTCCCGAGTTGCTCGATCAGGTCGGTGTCGTCCATACCGATCCCGGTGTCGCTGACCACGATCGTTTCGTGTTTTGCCTCGTCGATCTCGATATCGATCCGAGGTTCGAAGTTGAGCGACTTATAGTCGTCATCGGTCATCGTGAGGTATTTGAGTTTGTCGAGCGCATCGGACGCGTTCGAGACAAGCTCGCGGATGAAAATTTCTTTGTGCGAGTACAGTGAATGCACAATGAGGTGAAGAAGTTGATTCACCTCGGTCTGGAACTGGTGCTTCGCCATGTTGAGTGTCCTCCGAATTGGATGTGTGCCAAGAATATACTACGAGAGCCGTTCCCGGGTCAAAAAATCCGCCCCGGTCTCACTCGAGCTCGAACACAAACACGCGCGAGTTCCGCGAGGTGTTGTACGTTGCACGCCGCGCGTCGGGTATGTCGGGCAGCTCCCCCGCCCGGAACCCCTGTCGGTCAAACCAATCGGACGTCTGCGTCGTAAGGACAAACACACGGTTGAGTCGGAGCGTTCTCGCACGGTCGATCAGGAATTCGACGATCTTCTGTCCGATGCCGAGGTGATCGTACTTCGGGTCGACCGCGAGGCCCGCGATCTCCGCGGTAGCGTCGTCAAAGGGGTGGAGTGCACCGCACCCGTGGATCGATCCGTCGGTTTCGTACACGACATAATCGCGGAAACGCTCGGCCATCTCGGCCTCGGTGCGCTTGACCAGAATGCCTTTGCGCACAAACGGCTCCATGAGTCGAACGACATCGGTCGCGTCTTCGAGCCGCATCGGCCTGATGCTCTGGTACTGATTCGCGTGGACCATCGTGCCGAACCCGAGGTTTGAGAAAATCTCCTTGAGCACGACGCCTTCGGCGCGAC
>PXBQ01000359.1 GCA_003566875.1 Spirochaetaceae bacterium
ACACGAAACGGCGCGCCGTCGAGCCGCTCTTCCTGCCACGTGCGCGCCCGTTTGAGCCGCTCTGGGCTGAATCCCGCGGCACGCGGGTCGGTAAATCGCCATTCATTCATCGATGAACTCCCATTGGCGAAAGCCCGGCGCACGCGGCCTTTACCGCAAACGCCGTTCGGTCGCAACGCGAACGTCTTTGGCTCGATCGGCAGCCGTTACGGCCGGTCACGTATCGATATACCCGGGCAACTCGATTTTGGTCCACGGTGTGTACATATCCTGAACAAGGAGTCCGTGGTCGGGGTTGGACGACAGCTCCTGTCTCGGGAACGTGACAAAGTCCTTTCGGTCCGACGTCAGCCCGGCGGTTTCCCCGCCGGCGACCAGGTGATCGATCAGGCGCGTCTTGAGCCGCTCGGCCGCTTCGCCGAAAAACGGTGCACCAAAGCGGTTGCGGGTCTCGTGCGGGTCGCGGACTCGGTCGAAGTAGTACTGCCGCGCGTCTGGAGCGCTGTACACGTACTTACCGTCGCGAGACACGGCCATGTACATCGAATTTGCCGATACAATCTCTCTCGGATCGCTGATGTGCGCGATAGCCGCTTTCGATGTTTCGCTCAACATGCCGCTGCCCATCCGCGACGCGAGTTGACTGAACACGACGTCACGTGTGTTCCTGCCGGCTGCGAGGTCGTCAAGATCGACACCGTCGAGTTCGTGCGTCGCAACGCCGGCCCCATCACCGGCGGCGGCCAAAAAGGTCGGCGCCAGATCGACGAGCGAGGCCGGCGTATCGACGACCGCGCCCGCGGCGAACCTTTCGGGGTACCGAACGATCAACGGCACGCGCGCCGACGCGTCGTGCATCGCGCGTTTGCCCCAACAACCGTAGTCGCCGAGGTACTCGCCGTGGTCGGAAGCGAACAGGATTAACGTGTTGTCGAGTTGCCCGGTACGCTCGAGCGCCTCGATGATCTGGCCGATCTGATAATCGATGAACGAGATACACGCGTAGTAGTACGCGCGGATCGTCCGCACGAGGTTCATGTCGACGCCCTGGTCGCGGTACTTGTACCGGTTCTGGACACGATTCACGAACATCATCATCGACTCGACGTCGTGCGGCATGATCGGCTCGTCCATGTCGGCGGTGCGGTAGATCTTGTGCCACGGACTCGGCACGGCAAACGGCGGGTGCGGATGGATGAAGCTGGAGTACAGGTACCACGGCTCATCGGGCGTGGCCCCCGAACCGCCGCCGGCGCGTTCCTCGATAAACGCACGGCTCCGCGCGCCGACCCACGCGGTCGGATGGTGCTCGGCGGGCAGCTGCGCGAGTTGTGGTATGTAGTACATCTCGCTGCGTACGCCGTACGGTTCGCTGATGTACTCAAACCCGTTGGCGCGCAAGTACGAAAGGTAGTCCATACGACTCAGGTCGGCGGGTTGTCCGCCGCCCTCCTCTTGAATCTCCCGCGTCTGGAACCCGCGCATCGCGAACGCATCGGGTGAGAAGTGACACTTCCCTATCCCGTGCGTGCGATACCCCGCCTCGGTCAGCGCGCCCATGAACGTCTGGCGATCGTCGGTCGGCATCGGCGTGTTCTCGTAGCAGCCCGTGTGCATCGGGTACTGCCCGTGAATCATCGAACACCGCGCGGCGACGCAGACCGGAGACGGCGCGAACGCGTTGGTGAACGCGGTGCCCTCGCTCACCAGACGGTCGAGATGCGGTGTTTTGATGGTCACGTTGCCGAGCGCGTGAATGGTATCGGCGCGCTGCATGTCGGTGAACAAGTGAAGGATGTTCGGACGCGTGTGGCTCATGGTTGATTTTACCGTAACGACGGCCGCCTGTCACGCTAATCCTTCAGGTACAGCACCCCGGTTTTCGACGGGAACGGGATCGTGAATGGACCTTATCTACTGGATAGACGAAACGAGTGCGGATAGCAGCGGGATGTTTTGATCACCGCGCCAGGCGTGACGCGGCGCTGGTCATCCCTTCGAATACGGCATCGGCAACCCGTGAGGGAAAGCCCAAGGGCAACTCCGCTCGAACCGATTGGATTACCGCGGGCGTTCGATCGATCAGTTCCGATATCAGAGCATCGACGCGTCGACCCAGCCCGTTTCGCCCGGCCGTCTGTATCCAGTGGCGGCGCTGAATCGAACTCCAGTGGTAGTGTGCATTTTTTCCGCGAACCGCCATCGCCATTTTCAGCTTCTGTACCGGAAGGAGTTCGCCGGTCCTACCGAGCCATGGATAGACCGACAGGACGTCATAGAGCGGCGCCAGGCGATAGCTCCCGACCGGTCCCAGGAGGAGGCTGAAGTTCTTGGCGTGGCCGTCTGAGGCTCCCAGGATCCAGAACAGGATGCAGGCCTTGAGAAAATTCTCCCGGTCGGCGGCCGGCCGTTCGCTTCCCGCGAGTACTCTCATGACGGCATCGATACCCGGCCCGCCATCGGCCTCGTACTTCTTCTCGGGCGGTAATCCCTTTGCCTGGCACAGATCCTCGACCGGGAGCCGCATCCACCACGCGCTGTCCGAGGTCAGTCGTCGATCGAATCGCTCCACGACGAGAACCTGGTAGCCGCCAAATCGGGCAATCTCCGTCCGGGCCACGGGAAGCCCATACGCAGCGACGATCCTCGAGCATAACCACTCGTTTTCTATGGAATGCGAGCCGAGCCCGTCGGTGCCTTTGATACCTCCGATCGCGAGCTTGAAGATGTGAGTGGTAGGCGTGGTTCCGATCGGACTGTGCCACGCCCCCTCATGCCGGAGAAACGCGGTCTTCTCCTGCGCTCCCGCCAGCGAGATCCGGAACACCTCGGAGTCGAATCCGGCGAGTCTCACTCCCGCGGCCATCTCCAATTGCCGCGCAACGGTGTCGTCGGAGAGTGGAACCCCCTCGATCGTTCTGACCGTCGGTGGCACCTCATCGGGCCGAAGCAATTGCACTGCTCCAACGCAGTCGCGCCCGATTTCGGCAAGCAGGTCGAACGCATCAGCAGATGGCGCCCGAAATCGGTCGCGAAGGCGATTGCGTACTTCCGGGCGGTCCGGAAGGAGGTTCTCAAAGAAGGATCGGACGACGTGCCCTCTGTGCGGGACGTTGCCCGGAACGATTGGAAGCGACAGCGAGAGCGGCCGGCCCTGGGGAGAGACGATCCATTGGGGATCGTATGCGAGTTCGTGCTCCGCGCGCTGACGAGACCACGTTCCAACACGCTCGCCGTTCATCCAGATGGAAAGGCGCTCGACGCTCGCCATCGTCACCACCCATCCGAGGGGGTGTCCTGCGGCTCGGTTTTGTGGCGGAGCACGACCTCGATCTCCAGAGCCGCGAAGAGCGACATGAGACGCTGGAAGCCGGCTCGTTCGGGGGCCCCTTCGAGCAGCGAGAGGGCCTGTTGCGTCACGCCGATCCTTTGCGCGAGGTCACGTTGTGATAACTCGAGTTCCTTGCGGAACGCTCTCAGAGTCGGCGCGAGCTGTTCGGCAGTCCTGACTACGTACTCCATTGCGGTCCCCGGCGCACATCATACAAGTTTTCGCTTGTTTTTGTCAAGT
>PXBQ01000103.1 GCA_003566875.1 Spirochaetaceae bacterium
AAGGCCGCGCAGATCTTCGAGGCCGTCGGTCTGGCCGAAGACGTGATCGAACGTGCATTTGTCGGGACCGCGAGCCGAATCAAAGGCGTCGGACTCGAGTTGCTCGCCGAAGAAGCCCGACGACGCCACGCGCAGGGATGGCCCGAACGTAACGAACCGTTCGGTGCGGCGTTCATCAACACGGGTGACTTCCAGTGGAGAGCCGGCGGCGAGAAACACATGTGGGACCCAAGCGCAATCGCGGAGTTTCAGCGCGCGGTAAGAAACAACGACCGGGTCGCATTCTCCCGATTCTCCGCTCAGCAGAACACCCGAAACACGCAGCAAGCGACGATCAGGGGTTTGCTGCGCTTCAAGAAGAGCAATCCGATTCCGCTGTCGGAGGTGGAGCCGGTTGAGACGATTCTCAAACGTTTTGCGACCGGAGCGATGAGCTACGGCTCGATATCCTCCGAAGCGCACGAGACGCTTGCGATCGCGATGAACCGTATCGGCGGGAAGTCGAATACCGGCGAGGGCGGTGAGGATCCCGAGCGCTTCGAGCGGCTTCCGAACGGTGACTCAAAACGATCGGCGATAAAGCAGATCGCGTCGGGCCGATTCGGCGTGACGATCGAGTACCTCACGAACGCGGACGAGATCCAGATCAAAATGGCGCAAGGCGCAAAACCCGGCGAGGGAGGTGAGCTTCCCGGGCACAAAGTGTTCGATCACATTGCCAAAACGCGGTACTCGACTCCGGGAGTCGGCCTCATCTCCCCGCCGCCGCACCACGATATATACTCGATCGAAGATCTCGCTCAACTCATTTTTGACCTCAAGAACGCAAACCCACGCGCACGGATTAGCGTCAAGCTTGTGTCCGAAGTCGGCGTCGGAACGGTCGCAGCCGGTGTCGCGAAAGCGCACGCCGATCACATCCTGGTTTCGGGACACGATGGAGGTACCGGCGCGTCGCCGCTAACAGGGATCAAGCACGCCGGTTTGCCATGGGAACTTGGGCTCGCCGAGACGCACCGGACGCTCGTGATGAACGACTTGCGCAGTCGTGTCACGGTGCAGACCGACGGACAAATCAAAACCGGCCGCGACGTCGTGATCGCCGCGTTGTTCGGCGCCGAGGAGTGCGGCTTCGCAACCTCGGCGCTCATCGCAGTCGGGTGTATCATGATGCGCAAGTGCGAAAAAAACACGTGCCCGGTCGGAATCGCGACGCAGGACGCGCTTCTCCGGAAGAAGTTTACCGGGAAGCCCGAACACGTACAAAATTTTCTTCGGTTTGTCGCCGAAGAGACGCGAGAGATCATGGCGGAACTCGGGTTTCGTCGTTATGACGAAATGGTTGGGCGTGTCGATATGCTCGAACCGGACGACACGGTGTTGAACTGGAAGTCAAGAAACGTCGACCTGTCGGCACTGTTGTCACCGATTGAGACATGGCCCGAGCACTCCGGGGTGACGTGCTGCGTCGCTCAAGACCACGGTATCGCAGACGTGCTCGATCGGAAACTGATCGCGCAAGCAGAAAAAATACTGCTTTCGCCCGGCCCGCGGCGTTTAGAGACGATTGTTCGAAACACCGATCGAGCGGTCGGAACGATGTTAAGTCATCACATCACGCGGCGTTGGGGACGCGACGGAGTGCCCGACGAGACGCTTCACGTCAAGTTGACCGGGTCTGCCGGACAGAGCTTCGGTGCGTGGCTCGCGCCGGGTATCACTCTCGAACTCGAGGGCGATGCGAACGACTACGTCGGTAAAGGACTATCGGGCGGCACGATTGTCGTGTACCCACCGAAGCAGTCGATGTTCGTCGCCGAGGAAAACATAGTGATCGGAAACGTCGCTCTGTACGGGGCGATACGCGGGCATGGGTTCTTCCGCGGCGTCGCCGCCGAGCGTTTCGCCGTCCGGAACTCCGGCGCGAACGTCGTCGTCGAAGGTGTCGGCGATCACGGGTGTGAATACATGACAGGAGGTCGTGCGGTGATCCTCGGAGAGACCGGACGGAACTTCGCCGCGGGTATGAGTGGCGGGGTCGCGTACGTCTGGGATCGCTCGGGAAAGCTCGCGTCGCGAGTCAATCCCGGCATGGTCGAACTCGACGAACTCGACGATGAGGACGAGACGTTTGTCCGGCAGCTCGTGCGGCGGCACCACGCGTACTCGGGATCGAGCGTCGCGGCGCACGTAGTCTCGTCGTGGAGTGATCGCCGGGGCGAGTTCGTGAAGGTGATCTCGCCCGCGTATCGGCGCGTACTCGAGTTGCAGAGAGTTAGAGTGGAAGAAGCGTACGCGACGGCTTCACAATCGGAGGTCATTAATGGGTAAACCAACCGGGTTCATGGAGTTCGGGCGGGAGACGGTCCGTGACCGCGACGCCGCCGAAAGATTATTGGACTTCGATGAGTTTCACACCGAGCTCGACGAAGAGGAACGCAGGAACCAAGGTGCGCGCTGCATGGACTGCGGCGTGCCGTTCTGTCAATCGGATTTTGGGTGTCCAGTCGACAACCTCATTCCTGAGTGGAACGATTTGGTGTACCAGGGCCGATGGGACGATGCGTTCCACCGGCTCATGAAAACGAATAACTTTCCCGAGTATACCGGCAGAGTGTGCCCCGCCCCGTGCGAGTCGGCGTGTGTGCTCGGCATCAACGAACCGGCCGTTACGATCAAGGATAACGAGTGCGCGATAATCGACCGCGCGTACGACTCGGGGTTGATGAAGCCGCGTCCGCCGGCGACGCGAACCGGAAAACGCGTCGCTGTCGTCGGAAGTGGGCCTGCAGGGCTAGCCGCAGCCGATCAGTTGAACAAGGCCGGACACCTAGTGACGGTGTTCGAGCGCGATGATCGGATCGGCGGTTTGTTGATGTACGGTATCCCGAACATGAAACTCGATAAGAAACTCGTCGAGAAACGAAACGGAATCATGGCTCTCGAGGGCGTGGAGTTCCGCACCGGTGTGGAAGTCGGATCCGACATCAAACCGTCCGATCTCCACGCGCAGTACGACGCGGTTTTGCTCGCGTGCGGCGCGACCGTTCCGCGGGATCTACCGGTTCCGGGGCGAGACCTAAAGGGTATACATTTCGCGATGGAGTTCCTGAAGGCAAACACAAAGAGCCTACTCGACTCGGTGCTTGCCGATGGGACCTACATTTCGGCGAAAGGGAAATCCGTGATCGTGATTGGCGGTGGTGATACAGGGAACGACTGCATCGGGACGTCGATGCGGCACGGGTGCAGCTCGCTCAGGAATTTTGAGTTGTTGTCGAAACCGGCGCCAAGTCGGACAGAGGAATACCCGTGGCCGACATACCCGCGGCTCTTGAAGATGGACTACGGACACGTCGAGGCTGCGGAAAAATTCGGCGGCGATCCGCGCGAATACTCGATTCTCACCAAGGAGTTCATATCGGACGACAACGGTCGTGTCCGCGCGGTGAGAACGGTCCGCGTAGAATGGAAGAAAGAACCGGGTGAACGTCCGACTATGGAAGAGATTCCCGGTACGGAACAGCTGTGGGAGGCTGATCTTGTGTTACTTGCTCTCGGTTTTCTCGGCCCGGAACAGGGTATCGCCGATGCGCTCGAGCTCGAGCGAGACCCGCGGAGCAATTTCAAGGCGGAATACGGGCGTTACGCGACGAGCGTCGAGAAAGTCTTTTCCGCCGGCGACGCGCGGCGCGGTCAGTCGCTCGTTGTATGGGCAATCGATGAAGGGCGCGGCGCCGCGCGTGAAATTGACCGATTTCTCATGGGCTCAACGGTACTCCCGTAGAACGTGCGCGATCTGTTGACCATTGGGCCTATTTCATGGTAGAGATCTCTCTACGCAAAAAAAGAACGCTGAAAGTTCACATAAAGGATTTGCACTATGTACGCACTTGTCGAAATCAAAGGTAAACAATTCCGCGCCGAGGAAGGTGCGGTTCTAAAAATTGACAAAATCGTCGCGGGAGAAGGTGAAGTCGTCGAGTATGACTCGGTTTTGTTACTCCGGTCCGATGACGCGGTGACTCTCGGTACGCCGTATGTTTCGGGCGCGCGCGTGAAAGCAGTTGTCGAGGGGCACGGTCGGGGGGAGAAGATCACGGTGTACAAGTACAAACGCCGAAAAAACTACGCTCGCAAGCAAGGGCATCGGCAATCGTACTCTTTGATCCGGGTCAAGGAAATAGCGGCCACATGACCTTCACGCGTTTCAGGGTCGGCGGTTAGCTCGATCATGATACGCGTCGAACTGATTGTCGATGCGTTCGGTTGCGTGACATCCGTCACGTCGGTCGGACATGCGGAGCCCGTATCGGGTGTGAGCCTTGTGTGCGCCGCCGCGACGGTACTTGTACGGACGTCCGCGAGATGCATTTCCTCGGTCCGTGGCGCGACGATCACCGGAACGGCACGCGACCCGGGCAGGATACAGTATCGTGTTTCCGTCCACGACCCGACCGCGCGCGAACGGATCGCCGGCATGACGGATTTTTTGCGTCGAGGTTTGTCGGATATTCGGGACGATGCACCGAATGAGCTTGAGTTGAAAGAGATTACAGAAGGGGACGCGTATGGCACATAAGAAAGGCGGCGGAAGTTCAAAAAACGGGCGTGATTCGCAATCACAACGTCTCGGCGTCAAACGGTTCGGCGGGCAACTCGTGAAAGCCGGAGAGATCCTCGTGCGCCAACGTGGTACGAAATTTCATCCCGGTGTGAACGTCGGGCTTGGCAAGGATGATACACTGTTCGCAACTGAACACGGTCATGTCTTGTTCGGCGTAAAACGTGGGAAGAAGATCGTCTCGATCGAACCCGTCGCGACGCAGCAGGCAGAGTCGTAAGCGGAAAACAGGTGGAGAACTTCGTCGACGAGGCGACTCTTGAAGTTTCGTCCGGCGATGGCGGTGCGGGGTCGGTCCATTTTCGGCGTGAGAAGTACGTTCCTCGCGGCGGTCCCGACGGTGGTGACGGAGGGCGAGGCGGCGCGGTGGTATTTCGCGTTCGCGGCAACCTGAATACTCTGACTCATCTGGTCATGGGCGGAAACGTCCACGCGGAAAATGGACGACCCGGTACGGGCCGTATGCGTCATGGCCGCGACGGCGCCGATGCGGTGATAGAGTTACCCCCCGGGTCCGTTTTGTACGACGCCGAGACCGGCGAAATTGTCCACGACTTTGCAAAGGACGGGCTGCAACTCACGTTTTTGAGTGGGGGCCGCGGCGGAAAGGGAAACACCCACTTCAAATCGTCTCGCATGCAGACTCCCCGGTTTTCGCAGCCCGGCGAGCCGGGTGAAACTCGCCGGGTGCGTGTCGAACTGAGGCTCATCGCGGACGTCGGCCTCGTTGGCCTGCCGAACGCGGGAAAGTCGAGCCTGTTGCGCGTCTTGACGTCGGCTCGTCCTCGCGTCGGCGCGTACCCGTTCACGACCAAGTCGCCGAACCTTGGTGTATTTCGAATTTTCGACCGCGAGATCGTGATTGCCGATATCCCGGGTATAATCGAAGGTGCGTCGCACGGAGCGGGGCTCGGAATCCGCTTTCTGAAACATATCGCGCGTACGCGCTGCCTCGCGTGTCTGCTCGATGCGTCCGAGGACGATTGGGAGCACGCTTTTTCTGTCGTTAGGCACGAGCTCGCCGAGTTTTCGTACGAGCTATCACGCAAACCGTACGTGATCGTCGCGACAAAGGTCGAAATGCCGGGCGCGGCTGAGCGTGTCGATGAGATGAAACGACGGTTCACGGACGTACCGGTCTGCGCCGTCTCGGCGTTCACGACCGAAGGCCTGGACGTTCTTGGTCGCGAGATTGCAAAGCTCGTTCCCGTGCGTCAAGAAGAACCGTCCGAGGCCGACGATTACTGGGCCACGGACTATGCGGATGACTCCGACGACGTGGAGTCTACCGAAAGCACGGACGGTCTCGGGTGAAAACCGCGATTTTCGGCGGTTCGTTCGATCCGGTACACGTCGGGCATCTTATCGCGGCCGCCGAGGTTCTGTTCCGTACCGAGTACGAACGCGTGCTTTTTGTCCCTGCTTCGTACTCCCCGTTTCGTGGACGCCGTCCGTTCGCGTCGGGAACCGATCGCGTCCGTATGCTTGAACTTGCCATTTCCGGGAGCCCGGGTTTTGCGGTGTCCCGACACGAACTTCAATCGGAACGCGTATCGTACACGGTTGACACGGTCCGAACGTTGATCGCGTCCGGCGAAGTTACGGAGAGCCCGGGGCTCGTCATAGGGGATGATCTTGTCGAGGGTTTTGACCGTTGGAAAGAGGCATCTTCTTTGCGCGAACTCGTCGAGGTTGTTGTGGTGTCGCGGGACGCGATCGAAACCCCGGGTTTTCGGGTGCTTGACAACACGCCGATTCCCGTTTCGTCGTCCGAGATCCGGCGGAGGTTTTCGATAGGTGCACCGGTCCGTTTCCTCGTGCCGGACGCCGTGCTGCAGTACATCGAAGAAAATCGTCTGTACCGCCCGGGAACGGGTGACGGAGATGTGGGTTGATGAATCGACCACCGATTTGTACGATACGACTATGAAGAGTTCGATGACAGTCGCCGGCGCGTCGGTGATTGCCGCGTTGATCGTAGTGACCTTGGGCGTGACGGCGGGAGTTCTGTACATGAACCTGCGGTCGGACGAAATCACCGCGCGGGTAGAACTGCGCGACGAGATCAGGATCTTGATCGCGGTCGACGACGGCGACGAGCTTGAGCTGGCGCATGTTTTGTTTATTGCTACCGCGACCGATCAGGTGGCTTTGTTCGACATCCCCGGAAACATGGGGCTAATCATCGAATCTTTGAACCGGATCGACCGGATCGATACCGTGTACCGTGCGGATGACATAACCGAGTACCGACAACTCGTGCAGAATGTACTCGGTGTGGAAATCCCGTACTACTTGGCGCTGTCGCGCGAAGACGTCGCTAATTTAGCCGATTTGATCGAGGGGGTCGAGTTACACGTCGCCGAGATATTCGAGCAGGCGGGTGGTTCGCCGGCCATTTTGTTGCCGGCGGGCAACGTAGTTCTTGACGGCCCGAAACTGAAACTCTACCTCGCGTATGAGGAGCCGAACGAGCGCGATGTCGACCGTATAGTTCGGAGGCAAAGGATCATGCAAGGCATCATCGCGAGGGTCGGAGAGCGCGCCGAGTACGTGTCGCGGCCCGAAGTCAAAGGTTACTTCACGCGGTACGTTCGAAGCAACCTCGACGAGCCGTCTCTGTTGGCACTCGTGAATCTGTTTTCGCGACTCGATACGTCGAGGATGGTGAATCGACGTGTTCAAGGGGCAACGCGCGTTCTCGAGAGCGCGGGGGTAGAGAAAGAACTCTTATTCCCGCACTTCGAAGGGCAGTGGCTCCGAGAAACCGTTCGCCAGGTTCAGGAAACGCTCGCACACTCAGATCTCGCGGGGGTCGGCGGGCAACCGATCAGGGTCGAGATATTAAATGGAACGACGACCGTGGGGCTTGCGCGGCGGACCGAGGCGTTGTTCGAAGAACGCGGTTTCGACGTCGTGAACATCGGCAACGCGCCGAGCAATTCGGTCGAACAGACCGTCGTAGTTGATAGACGTGGAAACGGCGCGCTCGCCGAGAGGGCTGCCGGCGTCATTCGTGCGTCCCGGATCGAGTTTGATCCGGCGGATCCCGACGATATAGTCGTCGATGTGAGGATAATTCTTGGAAAGGACTTTGATGGCACGTTCGTGCGACAATGATGCCGCCGCGCTTGGCGTAGCGCGCGTTCTTGATGACCACAAAGGCGAAGATACTCTTTGCCTTTTTGTCGGCGATATTTCGAGCATAACCGATTATCTCGTGATAGCGACGGCGCGAAGCGTCGCGCACATGCGAGGGCTCGTCAATCGGATTGGTGAGTATCTTGAATCCGCCGACCGGGTTGACACTCGTCCGCGAAAAAAACCCGACGAATCGGGATGGACCTTGATCGACTGCGGAAACGTCGTGATTCACATAATGACCAAAGAAAAGCGCGAGTTCTACGAACTGGAGCGATTGTGGTTCGAAGCCGACATCGTCTACTCGTCGAAATCGTCATCGTCGAATCCGCCCGAATCGGAGTCTTCCTCGAATCCGTCCGACGGCTCGTCGTACTCGACAAGGTCGTCGTCGTAGTCGACGCCGTCGTAACCGCCGTACTCACCGTCTTCGAGATCATCGAACCCTTCGGTTCCGTAAGGTTGGATGTCCTCGTCTTCATCTGAATCGTCCACGGCGCTCTCCTTTGCGGAACAGTAATCCCAGGTTGAATCTCGTGTCAACTCGTCTCCACCGACTGGTTTCGAGTCTCGGATTGATAAAGTATTTGACAATTACGGAGATTTCCATATAATATTTCACTAACAGCGTTCACGGGGAACTCTCCGGAGTGTTTCAAGCTATGACAGCGTGCCGGGACCGGCGGGATCGTCGATCCTTGTCAAGGAGAGGCGCATGCAGATCACTGATATCCGGATAAGAAGGGTAGCGTCGGAAGGAAAGCTGAAAGCATACGTGACCGTGACGTTTGACGACTGCTTCGTCGTTCATAACGTAAAAGTCATCGAGGGAAAAAACGGCGTCTTCATCGCGATGCCGAGTAGAAAGACAAAAACCGGCGAGTATAAAGACGTGGCGCATCCGATCAAGTCGGAGTTCAGAAATGAGCTTCAACAATCGATTCTTGATGCGTACGCCGATTTGGGTCCGGAAGATTCTGCGTACTCGCCCGGCGTGGGTGCGCACGACCCGATCGATCGCGATGACGGGGTGTCGGACACGGAGTAGTCCGCTGAAACAATTCATGAGCCCCGACCGGCCGGCTAACTGACCGTACGGCAAAAACCGAACGGCAACAGCAGACACGTTCTCACCGTCAATCGGCGCGACGCCGATTGGGTCGGATGACCATCCAGCAAACAAAGTCGCGGAAAAGAAGGACGCCATGTTCCCACGCGTCGGGTTTTTTGATATTGTAGGCGAACACTCGATTTGATGGGACGTGGCCAAGTGGTTAAGGCACCGGGTTTTGATCCCGGCATCCGGAGGTTCGAATCCTCCCGTCCCAGTCATGTTTCAATTTCGGTGAAGGAGAATTTGATGGAACAGAAAACGCTGACCGTGAAGCGACGGGTTGCCGGTGGTAAGGGCCCTGCTCGACGGTTGCGGCAAGCGGGTAACATCCCGGCGGTGATCTATGGACATCGCGATCCGGTCGTGATCTCGATCGATGAACGCGAATTCCACCGCGAGTTTAAAACCGTTTCGGAAAGCACGATCATCACGATTCATGTAGACGGCGACGATTACGACGTCTTGATCAAGGATTACACCGAGAATCTCGTGACCGGTAAGATCACGCATATCGATTTCTACGAGATCGAACGAGGGAAAATTCTTCGTACCCATGTTGGGGTGCACATTACCGGAGTTTCACCGGGTGTTCGAACGGGTGGCATCCTCGAGCAGCCGTTGCATGAAATCGAAGTCGAGTGTCTTCCGAAGGATATTCCGCAGGGAATCGATGTCGACATTTCGACGCTCGATATCGGCGACTCGATTCACGTAGGCGATCTTGAAGTACCTCCCGACGTGAAGTACCTCACGAACCCCGATCAGGTTGTTGTGTTAGTTGCACATCAGCGCGCCGAGGTCGAAGAGGTAGAGGAAGGAGAAGAAGAGGAAGCCGCACTCGAAGAGGGCGGCACCGAGGCCGACGAAGAACCCGAAGAATCCAAGGAGTAGGCGACTATTCCGGACCTCGTTGTTTTCGGCCTCGGGAATCCGGGGCCTCGATTCGCCGGCACACGGCACAACGTCGGCTTTGACGTCGTCGAGGCGGTTTCACGGCTTAGATCGACGCGGCTTCGGAAGCCGTTCTTCGAGCGGTATAGGGTCTGCGTCGATCACGGCGCCGGCGGTCGCCTCGTCTTGATCGAGCCGCTTACGTTCATGAATCGCTCGGGGGACGTGATTGACCGGGTGAAGAAACGTTTCGGATTGACGCCCAAGGGGCTCCTGGTTGTGTGTGACAATCTCGATCTTTGTGTTGGCCGGGTCCGTTTGAAGTGTGGTGGTGGGACCGCCGGTCATAACGGTCTCAAATCAATTGTCGCGGCGCTGGGTGACAGTTCATTTCTCCGATTGTACGTCGGTATTGGCCGACCGGAGACCGGAAGCGTCGTCGATCACGTCTTGGGTCTTCCGCGAGCCGATGAAGCGGATGAGGTGCGCGACGCTGTCGAGCGCGCGGCGGACGCGGTGAATCGGCTAACGGTGACGCCGGCGGATGAGGTGATGAATGAGCTCAACCGAGGAGCGGGTTGAGTCCGCGGTAAGCACGTTTTTTCGCTCCTTGGAAGATCCGTTCGGTGCGCCGATCGTCGTAGCGCTTTCGGGCGGCTGCGATTCAAGTGCGCTGACAATCGCCCTCACGACGGTACACGCCGCACATCGGCAAATCCTGTGCGCACATTTTGATCATGGTCTCCGGTCTGAAGACGAACGCGAGCGCGAGCGCACGGCTGTAACGGAGCTTGCGCGTCGGCTAGACGTACCCCTTGTTACCGCCGGTGCGGCCCGCGGGGAAATCGTGAGTCTGGCTAAGAGTCGCGGATCGGGAATCGAAGATGCCGCGCGAGCCGCCCGGTACCGATTTCTCAGCAAAACGGCGCGCGAATACGGCGCTCGGTTCATCGCGACCGGACACCACCACGACGACTTGATCGAAGGTATCGTTATGCAGTTTCTCCTTGGCGGTGGACCGAGCGCGGTTGCCGGTATGCCGAGCGTACGGACGATACTACCTGGTCTCGATGTAATCCGACCGTTCCTCGGCGTTCGGCGGTCGGACCTGGACCGGTACTGCGCGGAGCACGGAGTCACGGTGATTAACGATTCGAGTAACTCGGACACTCGGATCTCGCGTAACGCGGTCCGGGCGCGGCTGATCCCGGAGATGCGGGCTTTCTTCCCGGGGTTCGAGGCGGCGATTCAACAGTCCGCTTCACGGCTCAGTGAGCTTCAGGAATTCATTGAGACCGAGTCGCGTGAAAGAATTTCGTGGGAAGAAACGCCGCACGGCGTTCGGACCGACCGAACCGTTTTTTTTTCGACGCCGCGCCCCGTTCGCGAGGCCGCGATGTACGTCGCGGCGCGCGATGTCGCGCGTGGCCCGAAGCGACGCCTGCCGCGACGGTTTTTGCGCACCGTTCCGGATCAAGACCCGGGTGGCGACCGTGTCGTAACACGATCGGCAGGGGTAGTGGTGCGAACGGCCGGGCCGTGGCTTTTTTGGGAACGTGATATTGCTTCTACACAGGAAAATGGGTATCTTTTTTCGGTGGCGTCGGGTGTGTCGTTTTCCGTTGTGACGGAAAATGGTTCGATCTGGGGAAACGCCGGAGCTATCCAGGAAAACGTCGCGTACAGGATTCCGATTGCGCCGCCAACGCGATCGATTATCATCCGGTCGCGTCGCCCGGGTGACACGGTTCGGACCTGCGGCGGGAGCAAACCGATGAAGAAGGTACTCGCCGAGCTCGGGATTCCCGATTTTGCCCGGGACATCGTCCCGATACTCGAGGATTCAAGCGGTATTTTTGCCGTTCTTGGTGTTCCGTTCGGCTTCAGGGATGTTTTCAGTCGGGAGTTCTCGCTGAGAGGCTCACGGCAGGACGGGTGCGAGATTTTTTTGAGCGTGAATGGAGTGCTTCGTGAACGGTAACAACGACAACGGCAGTAGCCCGGGGAACAACAACGGGTCAAATCGTGGAAACGGAGATAAGGGTGGCGGTCCGGGCATGGACTTCAACTTCAAGAACAACCGATTTGCGTTGATTTTTCTGGTCGCCATTCTCTCGATGTTTCTCATCCTTCTGTTCTCAAACACGACGCAACCCGGGGTAGAGATTCCGTACTCGCAGTTTCTCGGGTATCTGAGTTCGGGTGAAATCGAGTCTGTCCGGATTATCGATCAGTACGAAATCCAAGGTACGTTGCGCGGGCGACAGGGCGAGTCCGCGGCGTTTCGGACGAATATTCCGTACCTCGATATGCAACTCACCGAACGGCTTCTTGAACGCGGTGTCCGGTTTTCGGGCGCCCCGCGGCCGGTGTCGCCGTTCAGGGTAATTTTAGAGATGTTTCCGTGGTTCATCGGTTTTTTCTTCATCTGGTTTATGTTCCGGCAGATTCAAGGAAGCGGGAATCGCGCGTTCAGTTTCGGCAAGAGCAAGGCCAAACGGTACATCGACGACTCGCGTAAGCTGACGTTTGCCGACGTCGCGGGGCAGCATGAGGCGAAGTACGAGCTTCAGGAAGTGGTCGAGTTCCTCAAGAGTCCGGACAAGTTCACAAAAATGGGGGCGAAGATCCCGAAAGGCGTCTTGCTCGTCGGGATGCCCGGAACCGGGAAGACCCTTCTCGCAAAGGCGTGCGCGGGCGAGGCCGGCGTCGCGTTCTTTCATATGTCCGGATCGGATTTTGTCGAGATGTTCGTCGGCGTCGGCGCCAGTCGTGTCCGCGATCTCTTCGAACAAGGCCGGAAGAGCGCTCCATGTATTCTTTTTATCGACGAACTCGACGCGGTCGGCCGAACGCGCGGTGCCGGGTACGGCGGGGGACACGACGAGCGCGAACAAACGCTCAACCAGATGCTCGTCGAGATGGACGGATTCGATACCAAGGACGGGGTGATTATCCTTGCTGCGACGAACAGACCGGATGTCCTCGACCCGGCGCTTCTGAGGCCGGGTCGTTTTGATCGTCAGGTCGTCGTCGACATGCCGGACCTCGCGGAACGTGATGCGATTCTAAGAATTCACGCCGCGAAAATTCCCCTCGGAGCTTCGGTCGATATGAACCGCATCGCACGGGCAACACCGGGTTCGTCGGGCGCAGATCTCGCCAACCTTGTCAATGAGGCTGCTCTGTACGCCGCGCGGGTCGGACGCGAAAAGGTCGAGATGGAAGACTTCGAGGAAGCGCGAGACAAGATGTTGATGGGTATCGCCCGGAAATCGCGAATCGTGTCGACGGAAGAGAAAGAGAAAACCGCACGTCACGAAGCCGGGCACGCTTTGCTGCACTATCATCTCGAGAACGCGGATCCGCTGCACAAAGTGACCGTGGTGCCGCGCGGACGCGCGCTCGGGGTCGCTTTTTCGCTGCCGGAAACCGATGTGTATAGCCGCGGCAAGGCGTACTTGATGGATCGGATCAAAATTGCGTACGGCGGGTACATCGCCGAGAAAATCTTTTTCAACGAAACGACGACAGGGGTTCAAAACGACTTGAGACAGGCGTCCGAGATGGCTCGGCGAATGGTGATCGAGTGGGGCATGAGCCAGATGGGACCGGTGGCGTTTGGTCAGGAAGAGGAGCCGATTTTCATCGGCAAAGAGATTGCCCGCCACAAAGACTACTCAGAACAGACCGCGGAGCAGATCGACGCTGCGGTGAACGAGATCCTCAACGCGTGTTATGAAGACGCCGAGAGAGTTCTGATGTTGCACAAGGATGAGCTTCTGAAACTGTCGGACGCATTAGTCGAAAAAGAGACCCTGACCGACGCGGAAGTTCGCGTATTACTGGGGTTTCCTGGTCGGGAGACGCATGACAACCAAGCGAGTGAACCGAGTACGTAATTTTTGCCCAAACGTCCTCATTGCGATCCTCCTGTTTGCGAGTTCTTTTTCGGTTGGTGCGCAGTCGGTCGGTCCTGAGTACTCCGGCTCTGAAATCGATCGAGATCCCGCCGTCGCTCGCGTGTACATTGACCAGGTTCTTCGGGCGCGTGAAGATAGTACGCCGCTTCTCAGCGAGCAAACCGAGGAGCTTCTCGGACAAGCGCTCGAGTTCGATCCTGCGTCCTCCGACGCGTATTTCCTGCTTGCCGATACACGGATTGACGAACAGGGGTACGCGCGCGCAAACATTCGTAACCTTTCGGCCGCGATTGGACACGACACATGGCGCGCGATCGCGAAGTTTGACGGGATAATTGCGCTTGCGGGTCTGTATAACCGGATCGGAGCGTATCGCGATGCAATCGACGTTCTGGAACTTGTCGACGAGCAGGACCGAATGTCTGCGGATTACTTGTTCCAGACGGCAACAGCGTTGTACGGAGCGAACGAACAGATCAGCGGCGACGTGTTTGCCGCGCGTGGGCGCCGTTTGTTTCCATCTGATCCGCGTTTTTTCGTTGCGTACGAGTTTTCCGATCCGATTCAGACTCTCGCTACCGAACAGTGGATGGATCTGTACGAATCGCGGTCGTCCGAATTTCTCGACGCAGTGTATACGTACGCATCTTTGACCGAAGGCGACATACGACGCCGAGCGTTAAGCCGGTACCGGCGTCTCGGTGGAGACTCCCCGCAGAGCCGGATCCTCGGACTGCCGTTTGTCGAGTCGCCGCAGGTGGTTCGAGTGGAAATTGTCGTTGAGGAACTAGTCGCACTGGGACGAGCCGACTGGGACAATTTTGAGACCTCATGGGACTTCCGCCAACAGCCGTTGCTACGCCAGGAACTGAAGGCCACCACGATGGAGGCGAGCTGGCGTAAATGGGAGACGCACTGCGCCGCCGCGATCCGGCGGATGCAGGAACTGGAGACGGAGAACAACCGGCTCTTCATCGAAGCCTACGGCTTGCAGGACGAACTTTCGTCCGAGGTGCCGGAGGAACAAATCACCCTCGCCCGCGCCGACCAGCGTACGGATATGGCCGCCTTCCTCTCCTACGCGGTCGGCTGCATGATGGGGCGTTATTCGCTCGACGAGCCCGGCCTGATCCTAGCCGACGCCGGCGCCACTCTGCAGGATTACCTGGCCAAAGTCTCCAACCCGACCTTCATGCCCGACGAAGACGGCATCGTCCCGGTGCTGGACGGGGAATGGTTTGCCGACGACATCGTCGCCCGCACCTGCGAATTTCTCCGCATCACCTTCGGCGAGGCCACCCTCAACGAAAACATCCGGTTCATTGAGGAGTCGTTGGGCAAGGACCTCCGGAAATATTTCCTCACCGACTTCTACAAGAACCACATCAGCAACGAACGTGCCTACGGCTACAAGAAGCGCCCCATCTACTGGCTCTTTCGTAGCCCCAAGGGCGGATTCGCCGCGCTGGTCTATCTTCACCGGATGACCCGCGACACCCCCAACCAGATCCTCAACCGCTACCTGCGCGACTACCTCAAGAAGCTCCAGGCCCGGATCGAGCACCTCGACCACGTCCA
>PXBQ01000007.1 GCA_003566875.1 Spirochaetaceae bacterium
ATCGCGACGCGCGGACGTAAATCCTCGACGCCGTACGTCGCGGTCGAAACACCTATCGCGATCACAATTGCGACAAAGAGACCCTTGCGGACGTTTTTCATAAATGCGATAATAAATCAAATAATCCGATATGTAAATCTTTTGTTTTCCTGCGGGCGAGAACTATGGGAAAAAAAGTGTGCGCAAAAACCGTCCTTTCCTCCGTCGGTACGGCCCTCTTGGTATCGGCGTTCTCGGTCGTGAGTTCGTGCGACGCGTTCGGCCCACCGTTCGTGTTCGACAATCCGTATGACCCGCGCCAAGAAACTACTCTGCTCGATTCTATTGGCGGACCGATTTCGGGCCACCACGGGCTCACGCATCCCGAGCAAATCGCCGTCGTGCACGGCGATTTCCTCGTCACGCCTAACTCCGACGATCACGGTCGTGTGGTCCGGTACTCCTTCGTTAACGAAAGCTACGACGTGCTCTCTATCGACGGATCCGGTGACGATCCCGTACACTGGATTCGTGGCGTTTGCGTCGTCGAGGCGGAGGGACGGATCTACGCTTCCGGATGGGGCGGAATACACCGGATCGGGTACCCAAGCGGTTTGGTTTCGCGGTTCTGGTTCAGGCGTGACGAGCACGAGTTCATCCGGCTCGCGCCCGACCCCGAGACGGGCGTCTGGGCGCTCGGATTCCACAGGTTCGCGAACGGCGAGGAAGTACCGCTTATCGTTCATGTTTCTCCGGCTGGCGCAGTTATCTCGGAACGGGCCTTTCCGGAGTTCACCGGGTGGGGCATCGAATCGTGGAACATCGCGGTGAGCCATCACCGCGTCGCGCTGTCGCGTTTTGGTGACGTCTTGTACTTTGATCGCGATAACCTGAACCCGATCGACCGGCTCATTTACGATCACGATAGCGATGAATACGCGTTGGTTTTGCATGGAGGCGGTCACCCTGAGAACCTCTACGTGCGCGGTCTCGCGTACAACTCGTCGGCGGATCGTTTCGTCGCCGTCGGTCGGTGGTGGCACCCGCACGACAGGTTCATCGCGTACCTCGACGGCACCGACGGGAGTTTCATCTCGTCGTTCGGCACGTCGGCTGAGATGCCCGGGTACGAGTGGCGCGGGGTTGCGTTCTCAGGCGGGCATGAGTACGTCTCGAACGTTCAGACCGGTCAAGTGATCCGCGTCGGTTCATGGGAGAGCGTACACGAGAACCGCGAGATCCCTCTCCGGTTTTCGCAGATCCGGGATCTCGGTGTCGACGATTTCGTCGATCCGCCGAGGCTGTACGCCGTCGATGAGCGCGGTGCGATTCACGTTGTCGATCTCAATTCTCGAGAGTTCGTGGAGTTCTTCGGACCACGCGGCGAATCGCATAGCGACATCCGATACCCCGACTCCATTTTCTTCACGGCCGACGCGGTGTATGTCCGTCAGTACGGGAACGCATTTCGGTATTCGCGTTCGGGGGAGTTTACCGGAACCGTCGCCGAGGGGGCATACGTCGGCCATCGGTTCGTTATCCACGACGGGTACCTATTGTCACACTTTCATAGTGAAGACGGTTACGGCCTTCGTGTGATCGATTTAAACGGCGGTGAGTCCGAGTTTCTTCCCGGTTTTTTCCCGGGCGACGACGTTATTCTTGGCGCTTTCGACGAAGGTGTTATCGCGGTGTTCCCCGACGACTCGAGCGATGCTTTAGTGATCGGCACTTTCGATCTAACGAGTTTAGCGTTTCGGGAGACCGGACGGATTCCCAATTCTGCGGTTCGCAATAATCAGTACTCCTACGTCGAGATTTCCGCAATCGTGGCGACTCCGCAGGGGTTTCTCTGGCTCTTGAACGGGGGAGGTTCCGCGGTCCGGACGGATCTGACCGGAAACGTGTATCGAACCTTGAGGTTCGACGACGACCGTTACTACAGCGGCATCGCCGTCGATCCCGACGGGCGCGTGTACATCGGTGCGCGGGATCGTATCGACGTGTGGGGTGCGCGGTGAGTATCGCCCCGGCCGGCCGACGGCGAAGACCCATCGACGCGGGCACCGCCCGTGTGAATCGGCGGTTCGTATGATACAATGTAAGAGCACACCGACTTTGGTTACCCGAACGGGCGCAGTCTTGGCGCCCGAAAGCGTAGCAATTTAAAAACACACCCAAAAGGGGGAGCGTTATGGTGAGACGGATTATCGGTACAGGTGTCGCACTCGGCGTGATGTTACTCTTGGCGTTTACGGCGTGCACGCCGGAGCCTCCGTCTGAGGCTGCCGCGCCTGCTCCTGTGCCGGCGGCGGTTGAGACTCCGGTCGCGGTTGTCGCCGAGCCGGCGGCATTGACCGACGGGCTCGTTACGTTCCTCGTCGGTGATGCGTTTCACCAGAACGGAACACCCGAGTGGTATCCACTCGATATCGGCGACCCCGTACCGGTTGACAGCACCGTGCGCGTCGACGATAACTCGTACGTAGACATCCAGTTTGGGACGTTTGCGGCGATTCGGCTTGAACCCCGAACGACCGTCTCGATCTCGCAGCTCTCGATCAAGCCGGGCGAACGACGCGCGACGATCGAGCTCGTCGCCGGGACCGTCTTAAACAACGTTGAACAGCTCACGGGAACCGACCGGTACCGAGTCCGGACCGCTTCGACCGTCGCGGGCGTCCGCGGCACGGCGTTCGGCGTTACGGCTACCGAAGACGGACGAACCGTCGTTGGCGTCAAGACCGGAAGGGTGAGCGTCGCACCGCGCGCTGTGTCCGAGATAGAGGATCTTGCGGACGACGTCGTCGATGACGACGAACTCGTTGGACTCGTCGAGTCGATCGTACGCAGCTTCGACGAAGGCGTGATCCTGATCGACGAGCAGCAGTTTGTCGTGGACGAACCGGTCGCGGTCGAACTCGAGCAGCGGGTCGCGGCGGTGGCCGACGCGGTGCGCTCGCTCGTCACAGACCCACCGGATCCCCCCGAACAGCGGCAAGCCGCGCGCGAAGACGTGCAACGCCTCGGCGAGCAAGCGATCGCCGCACGGCCCGAGCCGACACCTATCGAAACCGTGTCCCCCGAGGTGCGCGAGCAACTGCGCCGGATCGACGATCTTCGCGTCTTGCCGGACCCACCCGCGCCACGCGCTCGGCCCGATGCGATCCCTGATGCGTCTGCGCAGGAAACACCGGTTGCCGAGTCCGCGCGGTTGAGCGTGCGCGTTCAACCGGACACCGCGACCGTGTTCGCCGACGCGGTCAGGATCGGCGGCGTCAGGTTCTCGGGCGTGTATTCGATCGGGGCGGTCGTCACGATAGAGGCGTACGCCGACGGGTATGAACCGTTTATCGAGGAGGTGACGATCGGCGAACCGGGACTCACCGAGCTCCAGGTCGCCATGGTAGCGCTGCCGGAAACGGAACCCGTCGTGGAGCCGGTCGCCGCTGCCGCCGTTCCGGATACCGAGCCCGTAGCCGAACCCGAACCGTCACGGTACCGAGTGAACGTTCGGACGACACCCGCGAACGCGAGCATTCTACTCGACGGCCGTCCGGTCGGGCGTGGCTCGTTCACGGGCGAGTA
>PXBQ01000375.1 GCA_003566875.1 Spirochaetaceae bacterium
CGTGCTCGACGGGTCGGAGATCGTGAGTTACCCGCTCGGAGACGATGCCACCGAGCTCTACGGCTCCCGGATCGAGCTCATAACGCGTGTCGTCCTCGATCACGACGCAGTCACCTTCACCGCGGACGATCGAGAGTGGCGGCTCGCGCTGACCCTTCCACCGAGTGGACTCGATGTTTTTCATCACGTCGCGATCAAACTCATCGTGAACACGCTCTCGACCGCGACGATGGCGTATATGCGCCGCGTCCGCGGGAACTGGATGGTTCAGGTCTCACCGACCAATAAAAAGCTCATCGATCGCAGCATCCGGATCATCGCCGATCTCTCGGGCCTCGATTACGAGAGCGCCGCGCGGAGGTTCTTCGCCGCGTACGTGGATTGGCGCGCGGGGAGTCGGTCGCTCGTGACCGACATTCTCGACGGCTGCTGACACCGAGCACGCGGGGAGGCGCTGAGTGAAGACGCTCGAAACGGAGGTCCTTGTAATCGGTGCATCGGCCTCGGGAACGGCGGCGGCGATTCAAGCGGCGCGCGCGGGCGCGCGCGTCGTACTCGCCGAGGACGGGCCGTGGGTCGGCGGAATGCTGAGCTCCGCGGGTGTTTCGGCAATCGACGGAAACCATCGACTCCCGGCCGGGCTATGGGGCGAGTTTCGCGCTTTCGTGCGCGAGTATTACGGCGGTGCGGACCGGGTTGAGACCGGGTGGGTGAGCAATACTTCGTTCGAGCCGCACGTCGCCGCGCGGATCCTCGAGAATCTCGTCACGAGCGAGCCGCGGATCTCGTTGTTTCGGGGATGGTGGTGTAACGACGTTCTGACCGAGCGGAACCCGGGAACCGGGCGGCGCCGTATAACCGGAGCCGTTTTTCGCGACGCGACCGGCGCGTCTTTCCACGTCGACGCGACGATCACGATTCTCGCCGACGAGTACGGAGACGCCTTGGTCTCGGCCGGGATTCCGTGGCGAACCGGGCTCGAGGGCAGAATGGCAACCGGTGAGGCGATCGGACCCGAAGAGCCGTACGCGAGGCCGCAGGATCTGACGTACGTCGCGACGCTCGCGATTCCTCCACGGGGTTTTGCCGGCGGGATACCGGCGCCGATACCGCCGCTCGACTCGGAGTTCGCGCACATTCTCGGCCCGGAGCCGCTTAGCTGGGACCAGTTCTTCGATTATGGGCGCCTGCCGAACCACCTGATGATGCTGAACTGGCCGATCGGCGGGAACGACTATTTCGGCGAGTACCTCGATCACGACCGACGCGCCGCGGTCGTCGACGCCGCGAGAGACAAGACCCTGCGTTTGGTGCGTTTCCTCCAGCGAACCTTCGGAGCAGACCGCGTGCGGCTCTGCACCGTCGCGCTCATCCCATATATCCGCGAGGCGCGGCGCATCTACGGGATGCAGACGCTCGCGCTCTCCGATCTCACCGCACCCGAGGCGAGCCCGGTCGCGGCGTACGGGATAGCCGTCGGCGACTATCCGCTCGACCACCACCGCTCCGAGGACCCCGATGCACCGGCGCTCGAGTTTCCGGCGGTGCACGCATTCTCGGTGCCGTACGGCTGTCTGGTACCGCACGAGTTCGACGGGGTGCTCGTCGCCGAGAAATCGATCTCGGTCACCGGCATCGTGAACGGGTGTACGCGGCTGCAACCCGTCGTGATGCAGATCGGCCAGGCGGCCGGAGCCGCCGCCGCGCTCTGCGTGAGCGGATGCGTCGAGCCGTCTGCGCTCGATGTCCGCGCTCTTCAGGCGGTGCTTCTCGCGGCGCGCGGCTACCTTGCGCCGACGCACGACGCGACCCCGGACGACGCCGCCTTCGAGGCGCTGCAGTGGGCCGTGACGACCGGCGCTCTCGCGCTGCGACGCTCGAGCGAAGGTTGGGCGAACCGGGCGTACGTCGAACCCGACGGGCCTTCCGACTGCGCCCGTTTTCGCACGCGGCGCGAGTACGCGATCGCGCAGTCTCAGCGACCGCGAGAGCCGTTGTACCTATAGGTCGCCGATCGAACGATATGGTCGGCTCGCCGTGCGGGTGAATCGGTTAAAAACCCCAACTCCGGTTAATGCCTCATTTTTCTTGACGGCGTTCAGAACCCGTGTTACGCTTCAATTGCGTCCGGCGCTACTTAACAACCCGTACCTTCCTGCGGCGCCGTTAACGATCTCCCGTGTGAAAGGTCGCCGGCCTCGTGCCGCCAAGGAAGGTCTTTCTATTGAAAACGTTTGGGACACCGTCGGGTACGAAGAAGCGCAAGATCAAACGGAACGACGTCGAGTTGACGTTGCTCGCCGTGCCGACGATCGTGTGGTACGTACTGTTCACGTATCTGCCGATGTTCGGCATCATAATCGCGTTCAAGCGGTTTCGACCGCTTCGAAACACCGGTTTTGTCATGAGCCTGCTCCGCAGCGAGTGGGTCGGAATCGACAACTTCCGGTTCCTGTTTGCGACTCCGGACCCCGCGATCATGTTCCGCAATACTCTTCTCTACAACTCGGTCTTCATCGTGCTCGGGATTCTCGTTCCGGTCACGCTCGCGATCATGATGTCGCAGCTCCACTCGCGTCCGTTCGCGAAGGTGACGCAGACGATCATTTTTCTCCCGCACTTCCTTTCGTGGGTCGTCGTGAGTTACTTCGTTTTTTCGTTCTTGAGCGTCGACCGGGGCTTCATTAACCGCGTTCTGCTCTCGATGGGACGCGAGGAGCTCCAGTGGTACCTGAATCCTGGACCGTGGCCGTACATCCTGACGTTCACGAATCTCTGGAAAGGAATGGGGTACGGAATGGTTGTGTACCTCGCCGCGATCGCCGGGATCGACGCGGGCCTGTACGAGGCCGCGGTCATCGACGGTGCTTCGAAGTTGCAGCAGGTGTGGTACGTCACGCTCCCGATGTTGAAGCCGGTCGTGATGATTCTGTTCATCCTCTCGGTCGGTCGAATCTTCTCGACGGATTTTGGGTTGTTCTACCAGGTGCCGCGCGACTCGGGTGCGCTCGTTACCGTGACGCAGACGATCGACGTCTACGTGTACAAGGCGCTCATGACCGTGAACAACATCGGTTTTTCATCGGCCGCGGCGTTCCTTCAATCGATTTTTGGTTTTGTCACGATCTTGACCGCGAACGCGATCGTCAGACGGGTCGATCCGGAGAGTTCGCTCTTCTGAAATGCGGTGGACGGGTAGATAGGCGAGTATAAGGAGGTCGGCGTCGTGTCCGAGATACTGAGGAAACAAGCGATCGAGCCGACACGACCACGACGGACAAAAATCGGGTCCGCCGCAAACCGGATCTCAAAGCCGACGAATTTCCTTTTCTCGATCGTTTTTTTCATCCTCGCCGCGATCTGCGTGATTCCGGTCATTTTTGTCATGATCATCTCGCTCTCGTCGAACGAGTCGATTCAGATCATGGGATACCGGTTCATCCCGACCGAGTGGTCGTTGAGTTCGTACGAGTACATCTGGGTACTGAGAGATTTTATCGGGCGTGCGTTCATGGTATCGGTCGGCGTGACCGTCGTCGGCACCGTGATCGGCGTTTTCCTC
>PXBQ01000044.1 GCA_003566875.1 Spirochaetaceae bacterium
CCACAGCGGAGGGGTCCCACCCGTTCCCATTTCGAACACGGAAGTTAAGCCCTCCTGCGCCAATGGTACTGCCGTCCGCGGTGGGAGAGTAGGTCGTTGCCAGGCTTTTTTGTGCCCACACGCCCAACGCGATACCGAGTCATCGCGTCGTTCCGTTTTTCGTTGTGTAAACGCATTTCTTCGTCTTGCCAAAGGACCGACCGTGTTCTATTCTACGCCGAGAAACCTGCGGCGTGATTAGGAGACATAATGGCTGATCGGGACGATAGTTTTCAGCTCGTCACTTTCCAACTGGGCCTCGAGACGTACGGGATCGATATCATGGAGGTGGAAGGCATCGTGAAAATCGAGAACGTGCGCGCGATCCCGAACGCACCCGCGTACGTGGAAGGTATTTTCAACCTGCGGGGCGAGATAATCCCCGTGATCAACCTTCATAAAAGGTTTCACTTGACGGCCGCCGAGTTGACCGAAGAAGACAGGCTTCTGAGCGGCTTCGTGATAATTAACCTGAACGAGATGCATCTCGCGATAATTATAGACAAAGTGTCGCGCGTGATAACCGTATCTCCCGACGAGATTCAACCGCCTCCGCAGATGATCTCGGGCATCGGTTCCGAATATATTGAAGGCGTCGTTCAAAAAGACGAAGGGTACTTGATCATTCTTGACATTGAGCGTCTCTTTGACTTGAAGGAACTCGCGCAACTCGAAAGGTATCGGGCGTAGACACGATGCCGATTACCGTTTTCAAGCCGTCAATCCGACGGCGGGACATGGACGCCGTTTTGAGTTGTCTTGTGTCCGACCAACTCGGCCCCGGAGTAATGCTCCAGTCTTTTGTGGGTGACGTCGCCAAGTATCTCGGGCTGTCCGGAGGTAGTGCCGTGCGCGAGTACCGCCGAGCAATCTCGATTGTGTTGCGCGCGCTCGGGGTCGGTCACGGCGCGCGTGTTGCTGTTTCAGTCCTTGCACCCTCGGTGTACCGGGACGCTCTCGTGGCCGCCGGGTGTGAGGTAGTACTGTGCGACGTCGAACCTGACATCCCGGTTATCGACCCGGCTCGGATCGAGGCCGCGACGACGGGGGGAATAGACGCACTCATCGTTCACACGACTCTCGGCTTTGTTCCCAACTTGGCCGCGATCGCCGAGATGGGGATCCCGTTTGTCGAAGACGTGAGCCACGGACTCGGCAGCCACACGGGGGAGAAGCTGTGCGGGACGCATGGTTCGTACACAGTGGTAGGATGTGAGCCGTCGGACGTGATTACGACGGGCGGTGGCGCGGCAATCCTCGGGGCCGGCAGGAAGGAACGCGCTACGATAAGGGCGGTTCTCGACGGCTACACCGAAGACATCATCATGCCCGACATGAACGCCGCGCTCGGTGTTACACAGATCAAGGAGATCGAGAAGTTCATCGCACGGCGCAAAGAGATCGCGGGCGTGTTCTCCCGCGCGGTTATGGCATCCCGGCATCGTGTGCCGGTTCAGCACGGCGAAGCTGAAAACGTATTTTTTGCGTTTCCCGTCCTTGTGGAGTCCGCGGTGCCGGAGGCGCAGCTATACGCGCGAAAAAAAAACGTAACGACCGTTCCGGCATTTGCCGGATCCATTTACGCGCGAATGCTCGAAGATGCCGACGCCCCCTCCGACGGGGGTTTGGAGACGGACGGTGAAACGACGGAGGTCGCTCCGCTTGATCCGGCGGCGTTTCCAAACGCGCGACGTTTTTTTATGAGGTGCATCCTCTTCCCGTTGTACCCTTCCTTAGGACGAAACGACGTAGAGACTATCCAACGCGTTCTCGGCACGCTGCCATAGTCTCTGATCTGAAGCTTTACACCGCTCACCGGTGTCGGTATATTGGACGGAACCATATATGAAACGCGATATCCGCCGAGTTCTCGTGATCGCCAATTACCAAAAGCTAAGCGCTCCCGCCGTTGCTGAAGAGATAACCGCGTACCTCGAGTCGATCGCGATAGGGTGTGTCGTGTTCGGGTTCTGCGGTAAACCCCAACGACCGCCGGTCAACAATTTTGATCTTGCGATATCTCTCGGCGGTGATGGGACCGTGTTGTACGCTTCGCGAATTCTCTCGTCGCATTCGATCCCCATCCTGCCTGTTAATCTTGGAGACTTTGGATTCATCACAGAAGTAACGCGTGAGGAGTGGCGTGAGGCGTTTGACCGGTACCACAATCGCGAGATCGACGCGGGCGAGAGATTGCTCCTGCACGCAACGGTGTACCGTGCTGAAGAGGCTGTCGGCCGCTTTGTCGGGTTGAACGACGTAGTCATTTCGGCAACCGGGATATCGAAGATAATCCGGCTCGATGCAAGCCTCGGGAACACAACACTCGGACGGTACAGGGCCGATGGTATCATCGTCGCAAGCCCAACCGGTTCAACCGCGTATTCGGCTGCTGCGGGTGGGCCGATACTTCATCCTGAACTCGAGGCGATGATCATCAACCCGATCTGCCCGTTTACGCTGTCTCATCGACCGATCGTCGTACCCGCCGACGACGTGATCGAGATCAAACTCGAACCCGATCAGCGTACCGACGTCATTATCACGATCGACGGTCAAACTTCGATTCCGCTGATGCCCGGAGATCGGGTCGAGATCCGGCGGAATTCGGAGAAAGCGCACATTGTTCGATCCGACAAACGTACGTTTTACGAGGTCTTGCGCTCAAAGTTGAATTGGTCCGGAGGTCCGGATGCTTGACGAGTTGACGGTCCAGAATTACGCGTTGATCGAGCGGTTGACGATCTCGTTTTCGGCCGGATTGAACGTTCTGTCCGGCGAGACCGGTGCCGGAAAGTCGATTCTTGCCGGTGCGCTCTCGTTACTGCACGGCGCTCGTGCCGACACCTCGTCGATCCGAACCGGAACCGACGAATGCGTCGTAAGCGCGACGTTTTCAGTCGACGGAAACCCGGACGCCGACGGTTGGTTGTCATCCCGGGACATCACGGCCGACGATGGAGCGGTAATCATTCGCCGGACGGTGAAAAGAACCGGTCGGGGTTCGATCTACATCCAGTCCGTACCGGTTACGCGTGCGGACCTCGCTGCCTTCTCGTCGGTACTGTTCGATCTGCACGGGCAGCACGAGCATCAGTCGCTCCTTTCCGAAGACAATCACCGCATTCTTCTCGATCGATTTGCCGGCCTCGAAGACGAGACGCGAGCGCTCACGGAAGTCTTTACTCGGATGACCGGCTTGAAACGTAAGTTCGAGAAAATGGTCGCGAGCGAGAAAGAGCGCCTTCGTGAGATAGACATAATGAGTTTCGCCGTGAAGGAAATCGAGGATGCCGGGCTGAAGCCCGGCGAAGAGGAAGACCTGATCAACGAGCGGAACATTCTCTCACAACACGAGAAGCTATTCGGCCTGCTCGACACCGTGTACGAGGCGACCGCGGAGAATCGTGGTGGTGCACTCGCGAAACTGCGCGAGGCGCGTCACGCGATGGACGGTATCGTGACGGTCGACGCGCGCGTCTCAGGAGCCGCAAAACGGCTCGACGATGTTTTTTTCGAGCTCGAAGACGTCGCTGAGATCATCCGAGATCACCGCATGGCGATGCAGTTCGACCCGGACCGGCTCGAAGAGTGCGAGAACAGGCTGAGTTTTATCCATCGACTCGAAAAGAAGTACGGAGCGACGATCGAAGATGTTCTTGCGTACGCGGCCGATGCGTCCGAACAACTCGCGTCGCTCGAGACGTGGGAAGATGATAGGGCCAAGCTCGAAGCCGAGATCCGAGACCTTGAGGCGGATGTACTCCGCCGTGCGTCGGTTCTCACGGCGGGCCGAAAAAAAGCCGCTGTGAACCTCCAGAGCGCGATCGAAACGATCCTACGGACCCTCGGTATGCCGCGGACGACGTTTCAAATCGCCGTCGAACCGCGGGTCTCACCTGTCGGCAAGCCGAGCTGCGGTGCGCACGGAGCCGACGTCATTGCGTTCCGAATCAGCCCGAATGTCGGCGAGCCCTTGAAACCATTGTCCGAGATCGCGTCGGGTGGCGAGATGTCGCGCGTAATGCTCGCCGTCAAGACCGTTCTCGCTCAGTCCGATCACATCATGACGCTCGTGTTCGACGAGATCGACGCGGGAATCGGCGGTGAGGTCGCGGTCGCGGTCGGTGAGCACCTCCAGACCCTCGGCCGGTCGAAGCAGGTTTTATGCATCACCCATCTTGCCTCGATCGCCGCGAGGGCCGATAATCACATCATGGTGGAAAAGGCGGTCCGTGACGATCGAACAATGACCGATGTTCGTCAGGTCGTCGATGAGTCTCGTGTGGAAGAGATCGCACGAATGTTGTCAGGCGACCGATCCGGAGTTACGCCTCGGAAACACGCCGAGGAACTTCTCGCCAAGTACGGCGTGGTGCGAAGGGGATAGCCGGCGGTGGCAAAGATCAGCAACGAGGCGAAACAGCGGTACAACGAGAACGTCAAGGAATACAAGAGCCGGACGGAAGAGTTCCTCGAGCGCGAAAAAAACGTGCTGAAGACGATATCCGCCGAGAACCCGACCGACGCTGCATTCAAGAGACTCACGCTTGCCGACGAGAGGATGAATCTCGCGTCTTACTACCTTTTGTTGAACCGTATCTCGGTGTCGCTCCTTGGTATCAAGAACGAAGCGTTCCTGAACGATGCGCGAAAGAGCTGTTATCAAAGTGTCATCTACCTAGAAGACGTCGTCACGGACGTTGTCGATGCTCCGTTCTCCGATTACAGCGAAAATCTTGAGGTCATCGATTCGTTTCCGGACGAAAAACGATTCTTTCTCGCGAAGAAACTTGGCTTCACGATCGAGTCGGTTGAGGATGATTTCGGGGAAAACTCGAAGTGGAAATGGTCGTTCGTCGAGCTCGAAGGCCGTTTCATTGCGGTCGCGAAGAATCTCGTGAATCTCAAGACATTGATCGCAGGGCTGGACCCGCGAGTCGAAGGGTACGAGTCCCGGCATCGGTACGTGAGGTTAATCAAGGAAGGGCTGCAGAAAGCCGCCGATCGTTACCGTCAGAAGTACGAGTTGTCGACGCTGCGGATCGACGATTTCAAGCTGGCAATCGAGTATCTCGGCGCTCTTCGGCGGCTCCACACGATTCTCGGCGAGAACGATAGCGCCGAGGTCGTCAAGAAAAAGACCGACGTATGGAAGGCAAAAATGCAGACCGACGAGAAAAAAACCGCGGAGGGTGCGTGAGGTGAAGCGCCCGCGAGCCGCGCCGATTCTTGTCGTCATCGTATGCGCGGTGTTGTACATCCTCTCTTTTCCGACGACCGTCGGTTCGGAGTTGAGCGTCCTCAAACACTGGAGCACTCCTGTCGACGCTCGATTGGCACCCGATTACGAAGGCGAGACTTTCCCGATAAAAATCGACGATTACGCGACGTATTTTGCCGTTGACGGCCGAATTTACCGTCGGCAAACGGTCGAGAGCGGAATCGCGCTCAACGAGGATTTGTTTGTCCGGTTTCCGGCTCCGGGTGAAGCCGTCACGGTATCCACGCGATCCGGCGATGAGGTTTGGGTTGAAGACGTCACCGGGCTCCCGTTCTTTCGCTCGGGGCGGCTTTTTTTCATCGGGCCGAACAATGCGTCGATCACCGAGTGGAGCGACCGCGTCCTCTGGAGTCGTGAGTTCGGTTCGCTCGTCACTACGGTCGATGCGGGAGAAGAGATCGTTGCGGTAGGGCTCCTGAACGGACAGGTCGAAGTAATCATGAACGACGGCCGGCACCAGCACACATTCTCAGCAGGGGGGAGCCGGCTTCCGCTTGTTACCGGTGTCGCGATTGCGCCGGGCGACCTTCGGGTTGCTGTGCTCGCGGGCGCCGAGCCGCAATACCTTTTCCTGCTCGAACGTATGGACGACGGCTTTGTGCCGATCCTTCAACGTCGCCTCGACCACGAATTCCGCCGTCCGAGTCTTGTGACGTTCGTCAGAGACGGGCGCTTTATCGTTTATGAAACGCCGGACGGTATCACCGTTTTCGATCCGTCCGACCGGACGGAAAACCGCCACGCTATAACGGGCGAGCTGGTGTCGATTCACGAAGGAAAAGACTCGATGATCGTCATCGCCGCGCGCTACGGCGAGCGAATATCGCTCACGGCCGTTGTGCTGCCCGATCGCGTCGTGTTCGAGACGTCGTTCGACGCAGCGGCTTTTGACCTTGTGGTCCGGGGCGATAGTCTGTTTATCGGTGCCGACAAAAACGTGTACCGAGTCGAGTTCGACGCGAGGTAAGCAAAGATGCAGATTTTGGCCAGGCGATCCCTGTTTTTCGCGGTGTTCCTGATCGTTGTGGTTGCGACAGCCCCCGCATGGCAATGGCCTGTCGACGACCCGCGCGTCAAAACGACTTTCGGGCAGTCGGCCGATAGAGTCTTCTTCCCGGGCGTCCGGGTAACCGGAGCCGATACCTCGGTACGACCTGTCGAGACCGGCGAAGTTGTCTTTGCCAACACCGGAGGTCCGCGCGCAACGTCGCTGCCGTCGTCGATCGGAAAGTACGCAGTCGTCGAGCACGACGACTCGTTTCGGTCGGTCTACGCGAACCTCGACGAGTCCGACTCTACGCCGGTCGGTCGAGTGACGCCGGCGACCGTTCTCGGGCGGTACGTGTCCGACGACGCGTACGACGGCGTCATACTCATCATTGAGGACGGTCGTCGCAGAAACCGCGTGAACCCTTTTATCGTTCTTCCGCGGCAGCCCGGCGGTATCGCTCCGGTGATTCGCGACGTCGTGGCGCACGCAAACGGAACCGAGTACGCCGTTGTCAATCGGGCCACGATCCCGTCCGGCGAGCGTGAGTTCAGTGTCGTAACGTTCGAGCCCGTATCGGGTGTTCCCGACGGCAGGGTTGCACCGTACCGCCTCCGTACGAGCATCGGGGAGAGAACGCGTGAGATCGTGTTCGATACGCTCGTCGTGCGCGACGGTGAGTTGTTGATGTCGGGGGAGAGTTCGCACACCGACCTCTACCGTGACGAGCGGACGGTTCTCGGCTCATTCGACGTCGGGACCGGAAACGTCAGCGTTGAAATCATGGTCGCCGGGTTTTCCGGCGTCTCGCGGTCGGTGCGAATCGTCGTCGGCGGAAGCGCGACCGAGTGAGGGGAGCTCCGGTTGCCCAACGGCTCGGCGAAACAGGAACCCGCTCATGCGCGCCGTCGATGAGCCGCGTCGCTTGACATGTTCGACGGGATTCACCTACCATGACTCGTGCAAAGCGAGGGGATATGATCCGCCAACGACTCGAGCAGTTAAGCCGTGAGAAGATTCTCCAGATCGCAGAAAAGAACGAGATAGACGTGACGCCGGATATGGAGTCTTCGGCCGTGATTGACCTCATAATCGAGTTGATAGAGGACGAGCGGATCGAGTGGCAGCTCTGCAATAATCACGCGGTGAAGATGCAGGAAAAGAAGTACGATATCGTACACGAGGACGAGTTCGCGCCTTTGGTCATACCGATCACCGATCTGGAAATTCCCGAGCGATACAACGAGACGCGCGTCGTGTTGCTTCTCCGGGACCCCGCGTGGGCGTTTGCGTACTGGGACATCAAAGACCTCGAGATGATCACCGAAGACGATCAGTTTGAGAACATTTTTCTGCGGGTCGTCGAGTGTTCGTCGCCTGATTCCGTCGCGCTGGTCGACTCGTTTGACATTCCCGTAGGTCCCTCCGATACGCGCTGGTATATCAATCTGCCGAATCAAGACACGTTCTACCGGATTCGGTTGATGGTCATCATCGACGGGTACGACGTGATGCTCGCGGAGTCCAACTCGGTCTCGGTCCCGTCCGGGGGGATCGCCGATGTTCCGTCAGACTCAGCGCCCTTGAGCAACGCCGACAAGATTATCGCGTATTCGGGTATTCAAAAACTCGGCATCCCCAACTTTGGGCAGCAAATCCCACAGCGCATCATCTCGGACGTTGGTGAGGCAGACATCTGAAGCTACGCGAGGGGTGGGGCAGAACATGAGACACGGGTATCTCAATCTCGTGCTGCACGCGCACCTGCCGTATGTCCGGCATCCGGAGTATCCGTCGTTTCTCGAGGAGAAGTGGCTCTTCGAAGCGATCACCGAAACGTACCTCCCGTTGCTCGCGGTTTTTGACCGTCTCGATTCTGACGGTATTCCGTTTCACTTGACCGTCTCGATTTCACCGACTCTATCGTCGATGTTCGAAGATGAGTTCCTCCAGGACAGATACCTCGTTCATCTCGACAAGTGCATCGAACTCGCCGAAAAGGAGATTCATCGCACACGCGACGAACTCGAGTTCAACGCGCTCGCGCGCATGTATCTCGACATGTTCGTCGAGGCGCGGCGGGCATTCGTCGATCGGTACGACCGGAATGTTCTCAAAGGTTTCGATTATTTCTTCAAGAAAGGCCGTATTGAGCTTATTACGACCGCTGCGACTCATCCGTATCTTCCGTTGTACGAACAGTATCCCGTTTCCACGCGCGCACAGATTCGGATCGGCGTCGAACACCAGACACGGACGTTCGGAAAACCTCCCCGCGGAATGTGGCTACCTGAATGCGGGTACTATGAAGGCATCGAGGAGATCCTGAAGGAGTGCGGGATAGATTACTTTTTCTGTGCGGCGCACGCGTTGCTGTTCTCCGAGACAAAACCGCAACAGGGTGTATACGCTCCTGTCCGGTGCCCGAACGGCGTTACGGTTTTTGGGCGTGATCCGGTCTCCACGAACGCCGTATGGTCGGCCGACGAGGGATACCCGGCGGATTACGTGTACCGAGAGTTCTACCGCGATATCGGATACGATTTGCCGCTCGAGTATATCGGTCCGTACATACACGACGGTACCGTGCGTGTGAACACGGGATTCAAGTACTACGCGATAACAGGAAAAACCGACGACAAGCGCCCGTACGACGTTGAGACCGCGCGTAGGAAGGCCGAAGATCACGCTGAAAATTTCATCTACTCGCAGAAAAAGCTCATAGACCGACTTTCTCCGTTGATGCAAGACCCTCCGATCCTCTCGTGTCCGTACGACGCCGAGCTTTTCGGGCATTGGTGGTTCGAAGGACCGGTCTGGCTCGAGTCACTGTTCCGGAAACTCGCGGTGTCTGACGGTTCCGTGGTAATCACGACGCCGTCGGCGTACCTGAAGAAGCACTCACCCAAACAGGTCGTCAAACCGGCGTTTTCGAGTTGGGGAAACAAGGGTTACTCGGAAGTATGGCTCGACGGGAGCAACGACTGGGTCTGCCGCCACACGCACAAGGCGGTCGAACGAATGAGCGAGCTGGTCGCTCGGTTTCCGGACGAGCGCGGTTTGAAAGCGCGCGCGCTGAATCAAGCGGCGCGCGAAGTGCTTTTGAGCCAGGCGTCCGACTGGCCGTTCATTATGCGTACGGGGACGACCGTGCCGTATGCGGTCCGACGCGTCAAGGAGCATATCCACAACTTCACTATGGTGTACGACGCGCTTTGCCGCGGCAACATCGGGACGGAGTGGCTCACTCGCCTGGAAAGAATCAACAACATCTTCCCCGACATCGATTACCGAGTGTTTGCGGACAGGCCGCCAAACTCCGAGTAAGACGCTCGACCGAAACACCGTATCGCGCTTTACTATACAGATATGTACATAAATCTCTTTTTTTCATAATCTCGCCGAGATTATTCTGTCGACCAGGTTGACATGCCTCCGCAATGGCGTAGAATGGTGGAGTGTTTGGTGGGAAAAAGTGGTGAAAAATAGGGATAAGTGGTGACACGTGATGAACACGGGGGAATTCCGGATCGCGCTCGACGAAAAAGGACGATTGCTCATCCCTTCGCGGTTGCGGTCCGAAATTTCCGGCAACGAACTGGTCATCACTCGCGGCATAGACCGATGCCTCTGGTTGTTCCCGCCGGACGAATGGCGGCGGATCTCGGACAACCTTATGGGCGCCGCATCGCCGTTTGCCAAACGCGCGCGACTTCTGCAGCGTCGAATCATCGCGCCGGCTCAAGAGATCGATATTGACAAGAGTGGCCGGGTGAACATTCCACGAACGCTACAAGAGTCCGCCGGATTGTCGCGAGAGTGTTACCTTCTTGCGATCAAGCGTTACTTCGAGATTTGGGATGTCGCCGAGTACGAGGCGTACTTGGCCGAAACTGAGGGAGAGTTCCAGGCGGCGGCCGAGGAACTGGGAGGGCACGTTGCTTTCTGAGCGCTCTGATGCATTCCATCCTGCCCATACGCCCGTCATGTTGACCGAGGTGCTCGAGCATCTCGCTCCTCGTGGTGGAGCAGGGCCGATGGTCGATGCGACGCTCGGCGAGGGCGGGCACACGGAAGCCTTCCTGGAACTCTTTCCCGATCTGCACGTGTACGGGGTCGATGCCGACGGTGAAATCCAGCAGCGCGCGCGGACGCGGCTGGGACGGTTCGAAGGCCGCGTCACGTTCTACCGAGGTTGGTTCGACGCGTTTTTCCGGGAATACCCCGGGAACACTCCACCCGATCGTATTTTGCTCGATCTCGGGATTTCGATGTACCATTTCTCCGAGGCATCGCGCGGATTCTCGTTTGCCGGCGACGATGAGCTTGACATGCGTCTCGATCGTACGGTCGGGGCGAGTGCCGCCGATCTCGTGAACGCGGCGACCGAGGAGGAGCTCGCGGGTATCGTTTTTACGTTCGGTGAAGATCGATTTGCGCGCCGGATCGCTCGGCGAATCGTCGCCGAGCGTCGCCGCGCCCCGATCACGACCGCGCGTCGACTGGCCGATGTCGTGGCCGGTGCAGTCGCGGGACCGCGGCGTGGACGAATCCACCCCGCGACGCGGACCTTTCAGGCGCTGCGAATCGCGGTGAACGACGAGCTTGGGCGATTACGACGCGCGCTTCCCGCGGCGGTTCATGTGCTCGCACCGGGTGGGCGAATCGGTGTTATTTCGTTTCACTCGCTCGAGGACCGAATCGTGAAACGGTTTTTTCGGGGCGACCCTACGGACGAACGTGAAAACCTCTCTATCGAACTCGGAAATACACCGATCTTAGAAGAGAAGGCGGAGTATGTGGTTCGGCCGATCACCAAAAAACCGATAACGCCGAGTGAGGACGAAATTCGAAGGAATTCCGCGTCGCGGAGCGCAAAATTCCGTGTTGCGGAGAAGGTGATCGACGACGGGACCGGAAGGCCTGCCGAGAGTTCCGGAATCGAGGGGCGGGAATGAAGAAGTTGCTCGTATGTATCGTCATGGTGATTCCTGTCGTGTTCTTCGCCAATGTGTGGCAGGCGTTTCGATACGACTCCGTTCGGCGCGAGGTTCTTGCGCTCGAGCGTGAACAGCATCGTTCGCTCGAGCGGAATAAACGCGCGATCGCGGGCATCGGCACTTTGAGTTCGCCCGCGCGGCTTATCGAGCTCGCTCCGGACCTCGAACTCGAGCGCGTGAGGCGCGACCGCCTTATTCGAATAGATATCACCCAGCAAGGAGCGGCCGGTGGCAGATGAAGCCGCCGTACGGGCGGGGCACGAAATCTTTTCATCTCCGCAAGAACTCGCGAGCGCGGTCGCCGGGACGCTCGTTTTCCCGGGCGATCGGGTGTGCAAACGCGTCGTGATCGACTCGCGGCTCGATTGCCGGGATGCGGTCTTCTTCGCGCTTCGTGGTGAGAACGTCGATGGGCACTCGTTCGCTCTCGAGGCCGCGAAAAAAAAGGCCGCCGCGGTAGTTCTCACGCGGGCGTATCTCGAAGAGCATCCCGAGTCCGTGCGCACGATCTCGAATGCCGCGTGCGCGATAGTCGCGGTCGATGAGACGCTCGCTGCGTTGCACCGAGCCGCGGTCTCGTACCGTCGATCGCGCGACGCGACGCGCATCGGAGTCACGGGGAGCAACGGCAAAACGACGACAAAAGAACTGATCGCGGCCGTCCTCGGTACGACCGGCACGACGTACTACTCGCGTGGGAACCTCAACTCCGAGACCGGCCTTCCGCTTTCGGTGTTCGAGCTGAAAGCCGAGCACCAATACGCCGTTTTCGAGATGGGAATCAGCAAGCCGGGCGAGATGGATCAACTCGTGTCGGTTCTCGAGCCCGACGCTGCCGTGATCACGAACATAGGTTCCGCGCACATCGAGTTTTTTGGTGACCGTGATACGATCGCGCGCGAAAAGAAGATGGTGTTCTCGAGGTTCACCGGCGCGCAGGTCGCGTTTATTCCGGCCGCGGATCGGTACTCGGCGTTTCTCGCCGAACGAGTGGACGCGCGGGTGGTGTATTTTGGCCCCGATGTAACGCCCGATTTCCGTGGTTTTACCTCGCTCGGTCTGCGCGGCTCCGAGCTCATCTGGCGCGGACGAACGATCCGCCTGTCGATCCCGGGAGATCACAACGTCTCAGACGCGCTCGCGGCGATCGCCGTCGGGCTCGAATTTGGCGTTCCTGAAGGTGAGATCGTCGCGGGCATCGAGTCCGTTCGCCCTCTTTTCGGCCGCAGCGAAGTTGCTCACGGTCGCGTGACGTGCATCAGAGACTACTACAACGCAAATCCCGAGTCGCTCGACGCGGTGCTCAAACTCGCGGACGCCGCCGAACACGCGGGACCGCGCGTTTATGTTATCGGAGCGATGAAGGAGTTGGGGGCGGAATCTGACCGTGCCCACGCCGACGCCGTTCGACGGACGGGCGCGAGTCGTGCCGATCGTATCGTGTTTTTCGGTGACGAGTTCAAACCGCATCGAGAAGCTATCGCCGAGCTCGGGCGTCGTGCACGGTATCTCGGCGAGTTTGACGAGCTGGTCGAAACGCTCACGGCGGTTCTGACAGGTGGTGAGCTCGTCTTGTTGAAGGGAAGTCGGGGCGTTGCACTCGAACGGCTTGTCGAACAAGTCCCGATCTTGAGGACGCAAAATTGACGACGTACGGATTCACGTTCGAAAAAGTCGAGGCCGGAAAACCGCGCGTCGATTACGTTTTGATCGCGACGATACTCGTTCTGACCGGCGTCGGCCTCGGGACGCTTTTCTCTGCGTCGTACTTTCGCGCGACCATACTTTTTTCGGACCCGTACCACTTTGTCCAGCGCCAAGTGCTCTGGACCGTGCTCGGTCTCGTGTGCGCGCTCGTCGTGTCGAGAATTCCGTTGCAGTGGGTTGCAAACTCGGTGCCCGCGGTCGTCGTCGTGTCGCTTGTTCTCATGATGCTCACGTTTGTGCCGGGGATCGGCGTTCGCGTGTACGGCGCGCGGCGGTGGATCTACGTCTTTGGGTCGTCGTTTCAACCGTCGGAGGCCGCGAAGCCCGCGATCGTGATGTACCTTGCGTACCTGTTGAGCAAGAAACAGGACCAGCTCGATGATCCGGTGAACTCGATTCTCCCACCGGTGATCGTCGTCGGCGTGTTCGCCGGGTTGATCCACATGCAAAACGACTTCTCGACCGCGTTCTTCGTCGTATTCGTCTCGCTCGCCGTGTTCTTCATCGCGAACGTTCGATTGCGCTACTTTATCGCGCTCGGGACGATGGTGATCCCACTCGGGATCATCCTGCTTCTGACGAGAGAACACCGCGTTAACCGGTTGCTCGCGTTTCTCGTGCCCGACCTCGATCCCGCGGGATCCGGATATCAGGTCATCGCGTCGCGCGCTGCGCTCTCGAACGGCGGATTTTGGGGGAGCGGAATCGGGTTGAGCACCCGGAAATTCGGGAGCTTGCCCGAGGCGCATTCGGATTTTGTGTTTGCGATTCTCGGCGAGGAACTCGGGTTTGTCGGGGTCGTCCTCGTTATGGCGATTTTCCTCGCGTTTGCGTATCGAGGTTATTTGATCGCGTACCGTGCGCGCGACACGTTTTCGTCGCTACTCGCATTCGGGCTGACTTCTAGTATCCTGTTTCAAGCGCTCATGAACCTCGCGGTGGTCGCAGGCCTCGTTCCGGCCACGGGTGTGCCGTTGCCGTTTTTTTCATCCGGTGGGTCGTCGATGCTGAGCACGCTTGTGATGTGCGGTCTCCTGGTCAATGTTTCACGCGCGTCGACGATCGGCGGGGGTGATCATGGCTGATTTTGCCCTCAATCGGCGTGTAACACATCGTCGCAGAGGCGTCGGTGGCAAAGTGCTCGGGATCGCCGCCGCTGTCATCGCGTGCGCCTTTTTGCTCGAACTCGTATTCCAACTCGTCATCGGCCCGGCCGTTTCGGTGAAGCGCGTCGTTGTCGAGAGCGACCTTCGGTATTCGCACGCCGAGATCGTCTCGTTGGCGGGGCTGTCGGGAAACGAGTCGTACTTCGGGATCGATCCCGCGGCGATCGTATCGCGGCTCGAAGCTCATCCTTCTGTTCGGAGCGCTCGCCTTGAAAAGGCGTTCCCCGATACGGTAAAATTGACCGTTTCCGGACGCAGACCTCTCGGCATGCTCATGGTTCAGACCTCCGGCGGTGACGTTCCTGCAGTTTTTGACGAAGAAGGCGTCGTGTTCCGTACCGGCAGTTCGATCGAAACGTGGGACCTGCCGGTTTTCTCTGGGGTTCGGTTCGAGGACTTTCGCGTCGGAGCCCGGCTGCCCGCGGAGTTTTCCGAGTTCTTGACCGAGTTGAAGCGTATTCAGCTCGAGTCGCCCGCTCTGTTCGACTCGATCTCCGAGCTTCGCGTTCAACCCGGCGCCGGTCGTTCGTTCGATGTCGTCGTGTACACGGTTCGGTACCGCACTCCGGTGCGCGTCGGATCAAGAGTGAACGAAGAGCAGCTGCGCTACGTGCTCGTCGTGCTCGATCTTCTCCATCGACAAGGTCGTGCCGCCGAGATCGTCGAGCTCGATTTCCGTACCGCGGACATCGTGTATCGAACGAGGGGGGAGTAATTGGCTATCGACGACGTTATCGTCGGACTCGACATCGGAACCACGATGGTCACCGCTGTTGTCGCCGAGTATAACGAAAATGATGTTCTCGAGATCATCGGCGTCGGTACCGCCCGGTCCAACGGCTTAAGGCGCGGCGTCGTAATCAATATCGAGGCGACGTTGAAGTCGGTCGCCGCGGCGATCGAGGCTGCCGAGCAGATGGCCGGTGTCGAGGTGTCGTCGGTGATCACCGGCATAGCCGGCGCGCATATCGAAGGGCTCAACTCGCGCGGCGTCGTCGCGGTGACCGGCCGGGGTCGTGAGATCACGCGCGTCGATCTCG
>PXBQ01000036.1 GCA_003566875.1 Spirochaetaceae bacterium
CCATCCTGCAGGACATGCAGGATACGCTCGACGAGGATTTCTCCGGCGTCACGGCCACCGCAGAGGGCAGGATAGATACCACAGCGGACGAAGCGGTAGTGATTACGGGCGACATGGGCGCGATCATGTTGCAGGTCATGGGCGACGGCGAAGTGATCGTCGCGCCGGATGCCCGGGTAGCCGATGCCAGCTTCGTTCTGGGTGACGAGGCTTCGCTGCGCGGCGCGGCCACGCAAATGTCGGGGGCTGCCGTCACCGGCGCGGGCCGGTTGCTGGTCACGGCGCTATCCAGCGATGTCGATCTGTCCAGCGTTGAGGACACGGTCGCGCTGGCGGTGCGTGTCTCGTCGAGCATCGATATTTCCGGCAACGACACGTTCAGCGGCCTGTCCGAGGTTTTCATCAGCGCCTCTCGGCAGCTTACGGTGCGGCCTGATCAGTTTGCCGACGATGTGGCATTTTCCGGGGATGGCGCGTTGCGCCAGCGCCTGACGGCCGATGACGCCGGGATTGAAATCCCGGCCGCGCTGCCCGAGGGTCTGAGCCGGATCACCGCGCTGATCGGCGAGGAAATGACCTTCACGGGCAATTTTGGCATTGCCCGGGTCGATGTGGCCGAAGGGGTGACGCTTACCGTTGACTATGACCTGATCGACGGGAAGACGGTTATCGGCGACGGCACGCTGGTGGTTACCGGCCTGCCGCTGGACGGCGACCTGACGCAGTTCGACTTGAACAACATCGATGCCAGCCTGACCATCGACGGCGACAGCACGTTAACTGGCGCGCTGGGGGGCGCCGCGGTCGCTGTCGGCGGCGAGGGTGTGCTGGCCTTTGCGGCAGATGCCGATTTTGCCGGCGCCGACATGATGCTCGGTGCCGATGTCACGGCGCATTATGACGGCGAGCAGGCCGATGGCGTGAGCGTTTCCGGTGAGGGCAGCGCTCGCATCGCCGGCATGACCTCGACGTTGGATCTGTCCGGCTTCGATTTGGAAATGGTCGTCGCCGAGGTTGCCGAGGATGTGGATCTGCGCGACAATGGCAGTGCTGGGCGCATCACCGCGCACGACGTGGCAGAGGGTGCCACGCTGACGCTGACCGCCGCGCAGGCTGACGGCGTTTCGGTAACGGGTGACGGTGACGTACTCATCACCGACCTGAACGAGGATGCAGCCGGGGTCGACCTTTCGCAGGTTGCACCCGAGGGGGCGGTGACGGTTGAAGCCATTGGCGATGTGGTGGCGTTCGACGGCACGCTGCCGCCGATGGCCGAACTGGTGATTCCGGCTGGTGTGACCGTGTCGCTGGATGCGGGCGCGGTGGATGGCCGCACCATCTCGGGCAACGGGACGCTGGCGGTGACCGGGGCGCTTGACGATACCGATTTCGGCAATGTCACCGTCGATGCGATCGACATCCGCGAGGCTGATCTGGGAACGCTCGATACGCTGACCATGCCGGATACCGAAGCCTTCATCATGCTGCCGGATCAGGCTTCGGCGCTGGACATTGCCGGGACGGATGAGGCGAACACGCTGGTCATCGACGTGGCACCGTTCTTCGATGCCAATTACGACGCTGAAGACAATCCCACACCGACGATTTCGGGGCTGAACATCCAGACCTTGGGCGGCAATGACCGCGTGGTGTTCGATTTCACCGGTGTCATCACCGAGTTGCCCGTTGGTGAAGAGCCGATCCTGGTGATCGAGGACAGCACCATCGACCTTGGCGAGCGGACCGAGGAAGAGCAAGAGGCTAACCCGGAGGCGAGCAACATCGTGCAGGGTAGCGGTGGTATCCTGGGGATCGGCGAGGATGCAGAGCTTGTCGGGGTGGATGAGTTGCTGTTCAACTCGTCTGTCTTCTGGACCCCGCGTGCCTTTGCCCGCACGCTGGAGATTCGCGATAACTTCCCCTGGTGGCCGCCATATCGGCTTGCCGGCGACTTCGACCTTAATCTGGAAAGGTTCGCAGATTTGTCCTGGGGCCAATTGCTGCCTGGCCAGACGATCAACCTGAACCAAGTCGATTTTTCCAGCGGCGGGGGGCGGGTGCCCACCGTGTTCCTGCCAGCAGGCTTTGTCGAGGGTGAGCAGTATACTCTGCCCGTCACCGACGACCCGAGTTCCTTCCCGGCGATCATCCGGGTAGGTGGCGAAATCGTCGGCGGCTTTGACGCCAGCAATGTCGAATTCGACACGGTCGTTGTCTATAACGAGGCACAGTTGCTGGAGGCGCTGGCCGATCCCGAGGTTGAAGAGATCTTCATTGGTGACCGGGTCCGGCTGAACGAAGACTTGGACATGACGGCATTTGATGTCGACATCAGCTTCCTGCGTAACTGGAGCAGCCAGTTGCAGATCAATCCCGGCGTGACGCTGACGGTGGATCTGGATACCGCAGACGGGGCGCGGATCTCGGGCTGGCGTGGTGATCTGTCGATCACAGGCTTCACCGCCGACGCGATTGCGGATGGGGTCAACCTGACGCTCGTGAATGTGCCCAGTCTGACCCTGGCGCTGGCGCCAGGCGAGACCGCCGATCTGACCGGCAGCGGGATCTTCCTGCCGTTCAGGATGACCTTCGATGTGCCGGATGATTCCACCCTGGTGCTGACGCCGCGGCAAGCGTCCGGCAAGACGATCAACGGCGAGGGTTCTGTCGAAATCGAGGTCGGCCGCAGCGATTTCTGGTTCAACCTGAACTCGCTCAATGCGCCGGATGCAGACGTTTCGATCACCGTCGTCGAATCGACAAGATTGAGCTTCTGGTCCAGCTTCGGCGCGTATGACGTCGACCTGCAGGAGGGCACGGTGCTCCGGGCCAGCCCAAGCAGCCTGACCAATGCCGAACTGATCGGCGATGGCTCGCTCATTGCGCAGCTCTTCACGCGGTTCTGGCGAGATGACAGCGACACCGATCTGTCTGGGATCGCGGTCGATACCAGCGCGGTCTGGTTCGGCGGCGCCCGTGACCAGTTCACCGGCGATCTGGACAGCAATCCGCTGGATATCCTGCGCGGGCGCACCTTCGTGGTCGAGGACTCTTCGTTCCTGGATGGTGTCGCCACCAGCGGCGCGGGTGAGTTGCTGATCCTTGATCTGCTGCCGGGGCATGACCTGAGCCAGATTGCCGAAAACCAGCGCGGCTCCATCATCGTGCAGCGTGATACCTTCGTCGACGGACCGTTGCCGGATGGTATGACGGTCTTCGTGCAGACCGGCGCCACGCTGACAATCACCGGTGAGCATCTGGGCGCTACCACCGTGGAGGGCGCGGGCCGGCTAGAAATCGTCGATGTCAGTCTGGAGGATCTGGGCGGTCTTGGCCTGCTGGCCAATTTCGACGGCCGCGTCGTCACCCTGTCCGAAGATATCGTGCTGCCGGATGACCTCGAACTCGGGCCGTTCGACCTTCGCTTGTTGGACGATGTCAGCCTGACCATCAGCGCGACGCAGGCGCTGGAACGCGAGATCATTGGTGGTGATGGGTCGTCGGTCATCGTGACAGACATGCAGCAGGCGCCACAGATCGACC
>PXBQ01000286.1 GCA_003566875.1 Spirochaetaceae bacterium
AGTTCTGCGAAATGGCGTCGATTATAGAGGCCCGTCAACGGGTCTACGGTTGCGAGCCGTTCGATCTTGTCGAGCAGCCGCTTTCGATCGGTGACATCGTGTAGCGACACCAGGTATCCGATCGTCGCACTGCGGTCGTCGTCGAGTGACGTGACGCGCACGTCGAAGAAACGATCCTTCTCGTCGGCACCTACCGCAACTTCAAAAGGCAGCGATGCGGAACTACACGCGTTTTTTGGTTTTTTGATCCAGTCGTCCCATTTGGGGAGAAATCGCACGATTGCAGAATCCGGGACCGCGATTGCCTCACCGAAAACCCTTCGCGCCGTCGGATTCGTGTCGACGATGCGGCCGGCGTAATCGACGACAATGAGACCGTCGGGCATATGGTCGAACAACGCGCTTCGCGCCACCGGCATGAGATCGAGTATCCGGTGGCGCAACGCACCGACCCCGATAATAACTCCGGTAATCGCGAACGCGACCACGGAGTAGTCTTTGTACCAACTCGGTACGAGACGCGTGACGTAGAGAATGTTCGTTATTGCCGGAACCAGACCACCGGCGATCACCCACCGGACTTGATACCGGTAAGGGGCGGATGTATTGCCTCGGCTCAGAATCAGAATGAGAAAACCGACGGCGAACAACGCGTACGAATACGCGACGTGCAGCCAGAACCACGGACCGTACGAGGTCGCGGTCATCGCCAAAAACGGCCCGACGGCGCGGAAGTCCACGCCGCTCCAAATCAACCCGTGAAACGAGTTCGTCTGGACCAGAGCGAACGTTACGACCGGAACGAGGAAGCACCACGAAACCCGCCGCGGAACAAGCCATCGGTACGAACCGGTCAGGTGCAAGGTAAAAACTACCCAGATCGGCGGGATCAGAACGATAAACAGATACGTGATTTTGGCCCAGAACAGCGTGGCACCGGCGGTCGGGGCGAGCAGCTCTATCGAGTTAGCGACGACATACGACGCGACAACGACGCTGTACCGGAAAAGCGTCTGGGAGGCACCGTTTCGCCGAACACGACGAGCCACCGAGCCTACCGCGACAGCGGCGGCTGCGGCGAACGGTGCGACGATTAAAAAAACGGCATCTTGAGTCACCGCGCGTTACTCCGATCTGTCGTGCCGTTTAGGTTAGTCACGGGTACACTATCTCGTCGTATGGGCTTGTCGTCAAGTGCGGCGTGCGATCAGCGTTGTGTCCGTTTCGCCGAAAAACGTCTTGACGCGACGAATCAACCGTGTTAAAAATGCCGGAATATTCGACGAGACATATGGAGCCGACAGAGTGATTACCATGCCTGAGATATTGTCCAGGGAGAAGGGCTTTCAGTGCCGCGCACAGCGGTTCTGAAAGCCTTTTTTTTATATACAACTTTTTTTATACAACGGTTAGGAGGAATGTAATGGCAGATCGTTTTATCGATGTCGACGAGAGACCGCCCCTGAGCAGGTGGCTTCCGTTGAGCTTTCAGCATGTATTCGCGATGTTCGGCGCGACGGTCCTTGTACCGCTGTTGACCGGCCTGAATCCGTCCACGGCGCTCTTGACGTCGGGCGTCGGGACTCTGGTGTACATCGCGATCACCGGTGGAAAGGTTCCGGCGTACTTGGGATCGTCGTTCGCGTTCATCGCGCCGATTATCGCGATCAGCGCCGCGTACGGCGTCGAGTACATGCTCGGAGCCGCGTTCTGCGCCGGTCTGATGTATTTGGTCGTCGCCGGCATTATCCGGCTGTTCGGCAAGGACTGGATCGCCCGATTTCTGCCGCCGGTCGTGATCGGCTCGGTGATCATGGTAATCGGGTTGAACCTGGCACCGGTCGCGATGGACATGTCGATGGGCACCGCGACCGGCGAGTACTCGTTGAGCCACGTCGCGATCGCGGCGGTCACTCTCGGTATCGCGATAACCGCCGCCGTGGCGCTGAAGGGCTTCTTCACCGTGATACCGATCCTGATCGGAATCGTCGGAGGATACCTCTTCACGCTGATCATGGGTTTCTTCCTCCCATCGTTCCAGCTGATCGACTTTGCGGTAGTGCGCGACGCACGATGGTTCGGCTTCATCGCGCCTCCGGGGATCCGGTTCAACTTCGTCGCGATCGTGACGTTTGCGCTCGTGAGTTTCGCGACGATCGCCGAGCATCTCGGGGACACGGTCGTGATGAGTAAGGTTGTCGGGAAGGATTTCTACGTCGATCCCGGTCTACACCGGACACTTGCGGGCGACGGAGTCGCGACGTCGCTCGCCGCGCTTCTCGGTGGACCTCCGAACACGACGTACGGCGAGAATATCGGTGTCATGGCAATTACGCGGGTCTACAGCGTCTGGGTGATCGGCGGGGCGGCCGTGATCGCCGCGGTGTTGTCGTTCGTGCAGAAGTTCGGTGCAATCATTCAGACGATACCGACTCCCGTCATGGGCGGAATCAGCATGATGCTGTTCGGCATCATCGCGAGCGCGGGTATACGTACGGTCGTCGAGAGCGGAGTCGATTACAGCCACAAGCGAAACCTCACGATCTCGTCGGTGATCCTCGTGATCGGCATCGGCGGCGGGCGCCTGTTCTTCCCGATCGGAGAACTCATCCAGTTCGAGCTCGGCGGCGTCGCGCTCGCGACTCTCATCGGAATCCTGTTGAACCTGATTCTGCCGCCTGAGAAGCTCGCAAACGGACACGTCGAGTCATAGTGTCGGAGCCGATCACGACGCACGGCACGAACAAAAAAAGACCGATCCGCCCAGGATCGGTCTTTTTTTTAGGTCGAGAACAACCCGTCCGGATACTCCGGACGGATGACCAATCGAATCGTGCGGCTTACGCTGCTCCAAGGAACGGAGCGACGAGAGCCAGAATCGCGAACGCGTTCACGATCCAGAGCATCGGCGGAACTTCCGAGAACTTACCGCGAAGAAGTTTGATCCCGGTGTAAGACAGAAAACCCCACACGATACCGATCGTGATGCTGTACGTGAGCGGGATCAGGATGAACGCGAGGAACGCCGGAAGCGAGACCTCGAAGTCCTTCCAGTCGACCTTCAGCAGCGGTGACATCATGAACAACCCGATCAGAACAAAGACCGGGGCCGTCGCGACGCTCGGGATAAACGCGAGAAGAGGGCTCAGGAACATGAACGGGATGAACAACAGTCCGGTCACGACCGCTGTCAACCCTGTACGTCCGCCTTCTTCGACGCCCGCGGCGCTTTCGATGTACGTCGTTCCACTCGAGGTCCCGAACAGGCCGGAGATTGTCGTCGAGATCGCGTCGACGAAAAGCGCCTTGCCGACGTTCTCGGGCTGGCCGGTCTTCTCGTCGATGAAGCCGCCGACCTCAGATACACCGACAAACGTCGAGATCGAGTCGAACATGTCGGTGAAGAGCAGCGTGAAGATCGGCACAATCACTCCGACCGAGAGAGCGCCGAGAATGTCGAGCTTGAAGAAGACGTCAAAGTTCGGTGCTGCAAAAACACCCTCCGGCATCGAAACAAACGCCGCGCCGCCGGCCGCGGC
>PXBQ01000197.1 GCA_003566875.1 Spirochaetaceae bacterium
AGGAGTTCGGCGTCGTTCGGCCACGACGACACGGCATCGGTTTCGCACGAGAGCAGATCGTCGAGCATCCCAACGAGATCCGGCCGCGCGAATCTTTCCGCCATCGCGTAGTGAACCGGGAGCGGGCTCCACCGGTTCACGTCGCCGAAGCTGCACCCGATCGCGTACGGCGAGAAGTCGAGCGGGAACTCCAGCGTCTCGGCGACGCCTCGCTTGGAAAAAAACGGATGCTCGCGCGCGAACGCCCTTTCGTGCGAGAGCACGTACATGAACGCGTACCGCATGCCGTAGTTCCAGTACCCGACGCCCTCCTCCCATCCTCCGTCGGTCCGAGCGAGAGTGTCGAAGTACGGTTCGATCGAGTATTCAACGCGCTCGATCACCGCATCGGCATCCGACGGAAACACCTCGTGCATCGCGATCGCGAGCATCCCCGCACCGCCGCTGCAGACGGTGTTCCAGTTCGAGTGTTCGTTTCGAAACCAGTGCGGCGGCTCGTTTCTCGCGGTGTTCTCGAGGTACGGTTCGATCACCCACCTTTTCGCCATGCGCTCGATCATCGTTTGATCTTCGGAGGAAATGTTGCCGGCAAGCCAGTCCCACGCGATCGCGATCGTCGTCGCGTTCTCTCCGTAGCTCAGATCGAAGAACGCCTCCGGGCGGGCATCGTTCTTCCTCATGCTCAACCACGACCAGTACTCCCACGACGACATCTCGCGCAGGTGTTCGATCACGGCTCGGTGGTACGTCTGTTCTCCGGTACGGGACCACTCTACCAGAAGGGTCACGACTCGCGTCTGCATCGCGCGGGCGCGCAGGAGCAGCGCGTTATGAGCCTCGGCGGGATAATCGACCACCGGAGATCGGCTGTACTCGGCCGCGGATTCTGAGACGGTCTGCGCCGAGCGCCGGAGAATCGGGGGGTCTGAGATCGATCCTGCACGTTCTAGGCCTTTCTTGTCGACATACAGGCGAGGATGCCCACTCAAATGTTGTTTCATCACGTACCTCCGATCGGTTTATTCTTCTGCTGATTTTTGAGTTCGGCTGCTACAATCACCCGAATACCGAAAACCGCGAGTACCCGTCCATCGAAAACGGTACACCCGCCGCTTGAGCCCATGGTACCCCGTACTCCGAAAAGAGGCATCGCTGCTTTGCGCAGTTCGCGACCGTCTCCTTGATCCCTTTAATACATCGGACGCCGGTATCTCCGCCTTCGTTCAACTCAAGATACTGGGAGTCGATGGGCGTTATTTCTCGCGCTGACTCGTATGCGCCGTTCGTGAAGAGCACGTGGTTCCGCGAGTCGCTCAACCCGACCAGAGATCGCCCGTCCCCGTCAAGAACGTTCAGAAACGTTTCGACGACTAGCGAACTGGTAGCGCGCTCGACCGACTCCTTTTGAACTCCGCCGTCTTTGGTTTCGATCTCGAACTCCGTAAACTGCCACTTCGCGGTGCCGTTTTCGGCGACTACCTCGATCTCGGTCCACGGCTCCTCATCGCAACCACAAAGCGTACTGTACATGAGTATCTCGACACCCGTATCGGTCAGGCATCGGACACACGCGGTATCCTCGCACTGAATATCCCTACACCGGTATAACTCGGCTTGAACCGACGTGGGCGACGCAAAAGAGAACCTTTCCGGATGCGAGAAATACAACGCGTTCATGATGTAGTGCGCGTGAGGATTACTCAACGGCCCGTCCAGGACGTATCGCCCGTCGAGGATCGCCCGACCGGCACCCGGGTTTCGCCGGAAATACCGATCATTCCTCTGCCATACGGTCTTGATAACCACGTTTTGAACGCGACCGAGCGAACCGTCCGAGATGGATTGTTTAATTCGTTGCGTTGCATCCGAGTACACGTGCTGGAAATCGACGAGAACGGTTTTTCCGGTTCGCTCGGCCGCACCGATCATCGTGTCGATCGACTGCACGGTCGTCGTCGCCGGCTTTGCGCACAGAACATCGAACCCGCGCTCAACCGCTTCGACCGTTATCTGCTCGTGGAAGGAAATCGGGGTTCCAACGACGACCGCATCGATTTCCGGGTGAGCGGTGAACATTTCTCGATAATCGGCGAACAGCGATGACGACGTCAGCCTTACGCCTTCGAGCAAAGCATCTGCGTTCTCCGGCGGTCTTGGATCTGCAGCGGCGACGACGCGGATCCGTCCGGAATGGAAATGGCTCGAAAGAGCGCGGAAATAGTTTGCCGCGTAGCCTCCGACACCGACGCACGCGAAACGATACGTTTTCATGATTAACCTCGCTTTCACAAAGACTCCGACGGAAGAATGGACTTCGACACGACTCTCGCGCACCATCGTAGAAGTCGGGATTACCGACGTCAAGACTCCCCGCGGAGGCACCTTCAACCTGCAATACCCGGTTATGCAGAAAAAAAAGACTTGACAATGCGTCGATCCATGCTACGATGGTTCTATCATATTTAGTCAAGCTTTATCGCAGATGAATTATCAAACAGAACATATTTGTCGTGGGTATATGCTTTAGCGAATGAACGGAAAAAAGGGTTGACAAAGATGCGTCCCGGTCCAATGATAATTTTCGTAGGAGAACTTTGCTGCCGTCCCACGGCCACCATGCGCTCGTCGATGCATCGGGCACGGTTGAGACCTCCGAATACTCGTCAAAAACGAAAAAGGGATTGAACAGATGATCAGCTTCATCGTAAAACGCTTCATCACGATGGTTCCGACTCTCTTCGTTATCTCGATTATCTCGTTTGTGATCATCCAGCTGCCGCCGGGAGATTTCCTCACGACGCATATAGCTCAGCTGGAGGCGTCCGGTGACGCGATCAGCCAGTCGGAAGTCGAGGCGTTACGGCAACGATATGGGCTCGGTGAATCGATGTTCGTCCAGTATCTGAAGTGGATCAGCGGCGTTCTCGTCGGCGACTTCGGGTACTCGTTCGAGTGGAACCGCCCGGTTGGGACGCTATTGTGGGGCCGCATGGGGCTCACGCTCGCTGTCTCCGTGTCCGCTTTGCTCTTCAGCTGGGTTGTCGCTTTTCCGATCGGCGTGTACTCCGCGGTGAAACAGCACAGCATCGGAGACTACGTCGCCACTTTCATCGGCTTCCTTGGGCTTTCGATTCCAAACTTTCTGCTCGCCTTGATACTGATGTACGCCGGCTATAGAATTTTCGGTATGAGTATTGGAGGGCTGTTCTCGCCCGAGTTCGTCGATGCCCCATGGAGTTTTGCTCGGTTCACGAATATGCTTTCGCACATCTGGATTCCAATGGTCGTCGTCGGTACAGCGGGAACAGCCGGCTTGATACGGATCATGCGCAACAACTTGCTCGATGAGCTCGGCAAGCAATACGTCGTGACCGCCCGAGCAAAGGGGCTGCCAATGCATCGGGTCATCATCAAGTACCCTTTGCGACTCGCTCTCATTCCGTTCGTCAGTACCGCTGGGTGGCTGCTACCGACCCTTATCTCGGGCGCTGCGATCGTTTCGGTCGTCCTGAATCTCCCGACTGCCGGGCC
>PXBQ01000321.1 GCA_003566875.1 Spirochaetaceae bacterium
CGTGTGGGGTTTGGATTTTCCCGCGAGGATTCAGGCAAGAGGCGTCCCCGTACCCCATGTCATCGACAAAAAAAACGACGATATTTGGTTTTTTCATTTGTTCACTGAATCGTTGTAAGAGACAACGCCGACTCCGCCCTTTTCATCGATTCTACCACACGTCGGGCGATGACTTCTCGTATCCTCGGCGATTTCTTTGGTTTTTTGTTTGAGCTGCCATTCTCCTGGATTTCCTGCATAATGTTACCCACAGGAGGCGGATATGACAGGGCCAAGATTGGGCGATCAGGCGTTTTTTGACGCGATGGATCTGTCGCGCAGTGAACTCGCGGAGGTGAAAAACGCGGTCGAGGCGAAGAACTGGGCCGAGGCGCAACAGGCGTTTGCTGAGCACATTCGCACTCGGGCAAAGCCGGTGTGGTTTTCGGACTGGAAGAACCGGTCGGAGCCGCAAGACCGCGATGCGGAAGTGGAACTGGTACGGGTGGGCGACCGGGCCGTTCAAGACATAGACCTGGAGTATGCCGATCGCATCGTCGCGAACACGCTGACGAGTTGCCGAGTGGAGCAGGCTTTTGGCGATGAGATCAACTGGGAGCTGAACCCGATCGAGTACAAGGAGTGGACGTGGCAGCTGTCGCGCCATCCGTTCTGGGTGACGCTCGGGCAGGCGTACTGGAAGACGGGGGACGAGAAGTACGCGCGGGCTTTTGTCAGGCAGATGCGGCACTGGATTCACAATGTGCTGGTTCCCGTCGGAGAGGACGGCAACCGGTGGTACGCCGATGCGCGGATGGGCACGGACCGTACGAACTGCTGGCGCACGATCGAGTGCGGGATTCGCATGGGGCAGACCTGGCCCGCGGCGTTCTACTATTTCTTGTCGTCCCCGACATTCACCGATACCGATCTGTGTTTGATGGTAAAGAGCATGGTGGAGCACGCGCGACACCTGACGCTGTGGCCGCGCGGGGGCAACTGGCAGACGATGCAGGCCAACGGGCAATACCACGTCGGGGTTCTGTTCCCGGAGTTCAGCGAGGCGGAACAGTGGCGGGACGCCGCGATGCGGTCGCTGTACGAGGAACTGGACAAGCAGGTGTATCCTGACGGAGCGCAGATCGAGTTATCGAGCGGGTACCACCAAGTGAGTTTGCGCAACTTCGTGATGGGTTACAGCATCGGTGTGTTGAACGGAATGCCGATTCCGAAGGACTTCGTGGAGAAGCTCGAGCGGATGTATCACTACGATCTGTACCTCGCGATGCCGAACTTGCTGATGCCGGCGCTCAACGACGGCGGTCAGACCGATATCCGCCCGTATATGCGCGGTGGGTTCAAGTTTTTCCTCGAGCGGAGAGATTTTGAGTGGGCGGCAACCGACCGGCAAGAGGGCAAAAAACCGGAGATCATGTCGTGCGCGTTTCCGTATGCCGGACATTTTGTGATGCGTTCGGGGTGGGATCTCCAGGATCGGTACTTGTTCTTCGACGGGGGACCGTTCGGGTACGGGCATCAACACGAGGACAAGCTGAGTATCATGGTGTACTCGCACGGGCGGGTTCACGTCGTTGATCCGGGGAATTATCCGTACGACTCGTCGCAGTGGCGCAAGTACGTACTCTCCACGCGCGCGCACAACACGGTGATGGTGGATAGGCTCGAGCAGAATCAACGCGGAAAGCCGCGCGAGCAGTACGTAGTATCGGAACCGTTGCCGCATACGTGGATTTCGGAAAACTCGTACGACTACGCGTCGGCCGGTTACGACCTGGGTTACGGGCCGGAGAGGGACCGATCGGTGAGACACACGCGGTCGATTTTGTTCGTGAAGCCGGATTTCTGGATCGTGACGGATTTTCTGAAGGCGTCGGACGGCAACTCGCATTCGTACGAGGGGATGTTTCACCTGGATGCGGAAGGGGCCGAGGCGCTCGCGACCGGGTGCGGCGTGACGACGAAAAACGCGGCACGCGAGAGTAACTTCGCGATCTATGCGATCGGAAGCACGCCGGTTTCGGTGGAGATCGTATCGGGCCGGGAAGAGCCGACGGTGCAAGGGTGGATCCCGCGCGGGAAGCCGTACGAGTGCCGCCCCATTCCCACGCCGGTTTTCAACGCGGAAGGCGAAGGGACGGTCGTGATGTCGTACATTCTGTACCCGGTCGCGGCAGGGGAAACCTCGCCGGTGACACGCGTGGAGCGTTTGTCCGTAACCGCGGAGAACGACCTGGCGGTTATTGCCGGGCGTATCCACCTTCGGGACGGGAAGTCGATCTATTTCCTCCAGCGCGAGGCGGGTGAAGGGTTGGTGCGAATGGATGGCCACGAAACGGAAGCAGAGGCCGGAGCGATAGCGCTGGGCGAGGATGGAAAGATTGCCCGGTTGAACCTGGTGAACGGCGGCACGCTGCGCAAGAACGGGACGGCTTTGAAAGAGGGCGATGTGATGACAGGAAGCCGTCAATAAAAGCGGACGTCCACTTTCGCGGGTCGCGTGTTTTTCTCCTTTACACGGTTCGTAACAGTCGCCAATTGTTCCACAAGGTTAAAACGCATATACTTTGACCATGGCGGAGCGCAAGTCGTACGACAGCGCCTACAAGTATCTCTTCTCGAGCCGGCACGTCTTCCATCAATTTCTCACGCGCTTTGTCGACGAAGATTTTGTGCGCGGCCTCGCCGTCGACGACGTGGAACTGGTCGACAAGACCTTTGTCAGCGACGAGCTTCTCGACCGCGAGTCGGACATTATCTACAAAGTAAACCTCCCCGGGCGGGAGGTTTACGTGTACGTACTTCTTGAGTTCCAGTCCACCCCTGACAAAACAATTCCGGTGCGTATGCTTCTGTACATCCTGCAGCTGTACGACCAGCTGTTCCGAAGCAGCACAAAGGGCATGCTTCCGGCGGTCTTTCCGGTCCTACTGTACAACGGCAGCCGCCCGTGGACGGTGCCGACGAACTTGAGCGAACTGATCGCTCCTGAGATTCCCGGCAAGTACATTCCGTCCTTCGAGTACTACCCGATCATCGAACGCGACATCCCGGCGGAAAAGCTGGTGCGGATCCAAGGCCTGGTCGCGGCGATCATGTATCTGGAACAGCAGGAAGATGACCGCGGTCTGCGGCAGACAATCGACACCGCATTCGCTATGATTGCCGAGGAGCGGCCCGAACAGCTGCGGCAGTTCAGCCACTGGATCAACCGGATGTTCCGTGGGTCGCTTGAATCGAGCGAAATCGAGAAAGTCAGCCAACTAACGGAGGTGAAAACGATGCTCGCGGAAGTAGTAGATAAAATCGAGAAGCGCGGAGAGGAACGCGGTAAACAACAAGGCATGCAACAAGGCATGCAGCAGGGCATGCAGCAGGGCATACAACAGGGCATACAGCGGGGTTTGCAGCAAGGCATGCAACAGGCCCGCCGGGAAGATGCCCGCAAGATGCTGAACCGCGGTTTCTCCGTTGCCGACATCGCCGACATAACCGGGCTCTCTGAGCAGGAGATCACTGATTTGCGGCAGA
>PXBQ01000537.1 GCA_003566875.1 Spirochaetaceae bacterium
CACTTTGCGCCGGGAGCGGGTTGAGGCCGTTCTTACGACCGGGACGGTTGTGTGCGATGGAAGCGCCTTCACGACACATCGGGTTCAGACCGGTAGCCGCGTTCTGACGGGCCGGCGTCCCCGACGCGTCATGTCGGGATACCCGATGACGCCACGAGTTTCCTTGACAGCTCGACGGAGAACGACAGATAATCGTCCGAGAATCTTTTTCAGCACAGACAGCATTACAGACGGGAGCACAGGCAATGGCCGATAGAACACCGACTTTCAGAGTCCTCGTCTCGACCGATCTGGGGGGCGACCCGGACGATATCCAGTCTCTGATTCACCTTCTTCACTACTCGGACGTCTTGCGGCTCGAGGGGATCGTGTCGTCGCCGGGACCCGGGAGTTCGCCCGATGCCGAGAACATCCGGTACTGGGTCCGAAGGGCGGATCTCGATCATCTGCGCTCGCGTGGGCACGACGCGCTCATGACCGAGAGCGACGTCGTCTCGGTCGTGCGCCAGGGGGCGCTGATCGCGATGCCGCCGAAGCCCGGGAACAGCACCGAAGGTTCGCGGTTGATCGTCGAGAGGGCGAACGCCGCGGATCCGGAAGGACGGGGCCGTCCGCTTTGGGTGCTCGCGTGGGGATCTCTGACCGATATCGCGCAGGCCCTGCACGACGATCCGGGGATCGCGGAGAAGATCCGGCTTTACTACATCGGTTCATCGAACACGACCAATGATCCGGCGAGCCGTGACTACGTGTACGACGGGATGAGCACGACGTGGCCGAATCTCTGGTGGATCGAGAACGGAATCCTCCCGAGGTTCTCGCACGATACGTTCCGCGGCTACTACATGGGTGGCGATCAGAGCGGCGAGTGGGGGAACAAGGCGTTCGTCGAGTCCGTGATTCGCGGGCGTGGTACCGACCACGGCAGTGCGACGGGAAAACCTCTCGGCGACGAGCTGCCGCTCGCGGCGCACCCGGGCGGTGAGAGCGGAATCCTCAAAGAAGGCGACACGCCGACGTTCCTGTATCTGCTCTCGCCGGTCTTCGGCGGTGTCGGCGATCCCGACGACCCGACCGTCCCGAGCTGGGGCGGCCGGTTCCGACGCCCGGACCCGGCCGCGTTTCCGAACTACTCCGTCGATCTCGACGCTCCTGCCGAACAGTGTTGGAGCACGATCAACCGCTGGCGCACGGCGTATCTCTCGCACTGGAAGACGCGGTGGCAACGGTACGACGACTGAACGCGTCGGGCGCGACGTTATTGGTCACGTCCGCTCACGGAACGGAGAATCGACGCACTTGACGGATCCGGCGGTCGGAGTCTTTGTACGTTGGGCTTGGCGTCCCGTTGAAGAAATTCACCTCCCACGCGCGGCCGGTCTCAGGCGTTTCACCGGTCTCCTCCGATGAGCTCCAGTACGGAGACGGGTGAAGTCCACAGACGTCGTGTTGCCGACTATACAGCGCGGAGAGTTCATCCTTTGACGGAAGGAACCAGTCGTCGAACCCGTTGAGGGAATCCGAAGCCACCTGCGCGGCAAACGTACCGCCGATCTCGGCGATGATCAGAAGCGTATTCTCGTGTCCGTACCCGATTCCGGGGAACGTGCCGCGAACCAGGTCCGTGCGCGCACCCCATTTTATCGAAATGTGTCGATCGCTCGGCGCCGCCTCGAGGTAGCGCCAGCCGCCGTCGTCGGTGCCTTTGTCGTGAAAAACGACTCCTCCCGCCGGTCCCGGTCCGCCGACCGTGATGTTGTCCCAGTCGTACGTCCAGGACGCAAAAAGCGTCGTATCCTCGGTGACGGTGTCAAGGTCGAACATCCACGCGCTCGTGTACTCGTCGTCGGCGAACCAGTCGCCGAAAACGTAGCCGGTTCTTTCGGGGTCGGGCGGCCGCGTCACAAATTCGCCGCTGAGCAGCACCTGAGGATCGGTCGTTGTTCCACCGTCGGTCACAAAGGTCACGGTGAAAAAGATATCAACGTGAACGACGGCTTCCGCGGAATGGTTCCCGTCGTTCGTCGTCGCCACAACGGTCGTCGTCCCGACGCCGGTGCCTGTTACCCCTCCGAGCGAATCCACCGCCGCGATCGTAGCGTCGGAGGAAAGCCACGTGACCGATGGATTGGTCGCGTTCCACGGTTCTACGGTCGCGTTCAGTTGATGAGTCGCATTGAGAGGTACCGTGATCGCCGATTGTGATAACGAAATCCCCGTGACCAGGACAGGATCGTCGTCGGTGTCCGTGTCGGCCGGCGCAGTCGTGAAGCTCCGCACAACGCTTTCAGACTCGTTGCCTCTTCCGTCGTCGGCGGTGACCATCCAGTAGTACAACGTGCCGGGCTCAAGATCCTCGGCGATGAACGTCGTCTGTTGGCTGCGCTGCGAAATCGGCTCGAGTCCGACGAACGTTGTCGCCAGCGAGACGGTGTATCGAACCGTGTCGCCGTCGGGATCGGTCGCTTCCGACCACATGAGCGTGACCGGCAGCGCCACGTCGGTCGCATCGTCGCCCGGTGAAAGCAAAGTCGGTGTTGTCGGCGGTCTGTTTGTCGCGACGAGGCCCAGGATTTCACAACTGGAAATCATGATCGTTATGACGACGATAATGTGCCACGGTCTGACGATAGCTTTGCTCCGTTTCATGTTCATACCCCTTTTGCGTTTTTTCTGTTGCGACGATCCGCCCGTGAGCAAGTGTAGCGGCGGTCCCGAAAACGCGCTGTCATCCCTCGGTATGATTCGGCCGGCAACGCCACACTCGCCATCGGCCGACACACTGGAACGGAGCGTCGATTCGATATATGGTGAACGAATGGAATCCCCGTATGTTCTGCTCTTGCTGCTCGTTTTCCGGAGTAGTGTTGATGCGCTTGCCGTCTGGGTTTTTGGTTTGTCGTGCCTACGGAAGAGGATCGAGTGGCGATTTCTTGCGATTCGGGTTGTCGGCGCCGGAATCGTCGTCGGTCTGGTCCGGTTCGGAGTCCCGAACATCGGCGTTTCGTCGACGCTGATGATGTTGAGTTTCATCGTTTTTTTGGCAACTCGTTCGCCCTATCATGTTTTTGGCGCCGCGGCGGCCGCAATGATCGGAAACGCCACGATGGCGCTTCTCGATCTTGGCGTGACGTTCGTCTTCTTCGATACGTTGCGCCGGTTCACGTACGGTCGCGGTTTGTTTCACGCGGTCATGATCTCCTGGTACCTACCGGGGGCGCTTCTTGTATTTTCCGGCGCAATCGCCGCGTGGCGATCGTCACAAGCGATAAAACTCGACAGTGATTTTTCCGTGTTCGCGACCCCGCGGGCTTCGATCGCGACGGCTCAACTGATCACCGTGGTACTGGTGACGATGGCTGCGACGATGCTTGTCCCCGTTATCCCGAGTGAAATCCGGCGAGGAGCGTACGTGTCCGCGATGGTGATCCCTCTCATCGTGATATTCGCTCTCGTCGGAGCACGGCGGCATCGCTCGAAAGCGATGCACTCTGCGTTGGACCTCTTCGATCTTGTCGTGATCGC
>PXBQ01000111.1 GCA_003566875.1 Spirochaetaceae bacterium
CGCGCCGACGGTGTCGAGCGCGACGGCATGCCCGCGGCGATCCTGTCGTGGCTCCAGGGATTCGAGTACGACCGGATCGCGACGCTCTCGGATCTGCGCGCGCCGCTTTCGTGTCTGCTCACGCTCTCGGGCGACTGCGACAGCCTCGGGCTCACGTACGTGATCTTCCTGCACGTTCTGGGGTTCGACGCGATCCTGATGGTTTCATCGGAGTACTCGCACGCTCTCGGCGCCGTCGATATCCCGGGCCCCGGAGCCCGATTCGAGTTTGAGGGAACCGCGTACCTCGTCGCCGAACTCACCGACACCGTCGATATCGGCTTGATACCGCGCGAAATGGCCGACCCCGCGGGCTGGATCGGCGTGAAGTTCCGGTGATTACCGGCAACCCGGCCGCGCAGATGCCGCCGGCCGGGTTGCCGGTTGAGTTTGCGCGTCTCAGAAAACCATATCGCCGTACTCGATCAGGTACGTGTAGTGACTCGTGTCGTCGAGTTCGATCCGGAAGCGATAGAGATCGTAGTCGTCGTCGATCGCGAGCACGTCGTACTCGTCGACGCCGCTCGAGCGCAGAACCAGAAACTCCGCGACGTCGTCCGGACCGAGAATCGTCTCGATATCGAGCACGTCGACGCCCCACTTCTCGGAGTCCGCCGGAGAGAGGAAGAGATAGTAGATCTCATTATAGAGATCGTTCGTGAGCGAAACGGTCGCGAACGTCGGCTCTCCGAAATCGCCGTCGAACGAGTCGAACGTGATCGTCACGGTCTCATCCGCGTCGTCGCATAACTCGATATCGAACATGTAGTACGCGTCGAGATCCTCGTCGATCGCGAGCAGGTCGAACGCGCCGCAGTACTCCGGGTAGTGAACCAGAAATCCGATCGAGTCGCCGCTCGGAAAAGTCCTGTTCGACCCGAGAACATCGACGCCCCAGAAGTTGCTGTCGGCCGGCGAGAAGAACAGGTACAGGATCTCGTACCCGGTCTCGTTCTCGATCGTGAGAACGTGAAGCTCGTCGGGTGAAAACGCAAACGCGCTCGCCGCGACGGCCAGCGCCGCGATCGTCCCAAAAAACCGCTTACCCATAAACCCTCCTACGGTTGTCATGAATACCGACCGAAGGTGTAGCGCATTTCGGAAGGATTATCAAACGGGCCTTACGGCCCGATTGCCGCGGTCGTGACGACGCGCGCCGCGTCGAACTCGATCACCGGGTGCGGTCCGTCGGCCGCGGCGCGGCCAAACCTGACCTGAAGCCGGGCCGACGCGACGTTCGCGCTGAGCGCGCGGTACCCGGAGTACACGGTCCAGTCGGTTCCGGGGATCTCGTTCGAGACCGCGTACGCGAAGTTGTACGAGCCGTCGGCGCGGTACGTGTAGATCGTTATTCCAAAAAGGCCGAGATTGTCGGGGTCCGGAGTTCTCGCCGCGAGACTCCAGAGCACACCGCCGGTCGTCTCGAACACGTTCGACATCACGCGGCGCGCCGAGAGCGACGTACCCTCGTACGTCGCAGTTGCGGAAAAATCGTCGACGTACGGATGGACGTCGGTGATATCGAGCTCGATCGTCGAGTTCTCGGGCTCCCACGGCTCGATCGTGCCGTTTGCGAAAGTCGGATTTTCGACGAGGTTGCCCCCGTCGGCTACGGGTCCAAAAAAGCCGCGCAGAACCTCGACGTCGTCGCACCGCGGGTCGGGGCCACCTTCGCCGACCGCGCGCAGCGCGACGTACCGCCCGACGTCGTCGTCGGTCAGCGTGTACGCGGCGGTTTCCGCGATCTCGGCCGGCTCCGCGCCGCCGGCGTCCTCGGCCCGAAGCCACGTATAACGGACTCCCGATGCCGAGTCTGCCGTGACGGTCTCGCCCGCGGCGAGATAGCCGCTCAACTCGACCGACAACGTCGCTGTGCAGACGGGCGGACCGTCTTCGGGATCACTCGGCGCTCCGTCTCCGTGTCCGACCCCCGGCGGCGCGTCGTCGTCGCGTTCGGCGAACAGATACCCGACGGTAACGGTGTACTCCGCGGTGCTCCCGTCGTCGCCGTGTACCGTGTAGACGCGCGGTGAGGTGAAGTCGTTCGCCGTGAGGCCGCTCGTCTGTTCGGCTCCGTCCATTTCGACTCGCGCGCCGACGGCCGAGAACACCGCGACCATCGCGCCGCGCGTATCGACCGGCGCGGCGAGCGTCCCGGTGATCGTGCGCTGTTCGCGGTCGAAGAGCGTCACCGGCCCTCCGATGAGGCCGAACTCGGTCAACGCCGGCCCGCACTCGTCGGCATCGGCCGAACAGCCGACCGTAAGACACGTGAGAGCGATCACGAAGCTCGCACCGGCGGCAATCGTCCCTATGAGTCCGGCGATCAGAATCGTTCTTTTCATGCGAAACCTCCCGGCACCGGGTACGATTGGGCCCGGTGTACATAAGGGAGTACGTCGCTTTTTTTACGGGTGCTTCACGAACGAGCACCCGAACAGAATGTTGACGCGATGCGAAGCGCGTTCTCGTCACACTTGTCTGTCGCGCGGAAGCCGAGTGACCGAGCCGTGGCGATTGTGATACAGTAGAGAGATGAAACGGAGTCCCGATGACGTTCAAGGGCTCATCGCCGAGCTTCGGAACGACCTCTCGCAGATCGGTCAACTCAGCGACACGAACAACCGGGCGGCCGAACGTATCGCGGCGGGAGCGGATGACTACCTGGATTACGCGGCCCTGGGCTATACGATTCACAACATCTACGCGGTGATGGAGAACGCGTGTCTGCGGGTCGCCAAGTTTTTTGAGAATAACCTTTCGGATAGCTCGTGGCACAAGGACCTGCTCGAGCGTATGAGGCTTACGATCGAAGGCGTCCGTCCGGCGTTGCTCGACGAAGAAACGTACCTGCTCCTCGACGAGCTACGCGCGTTCCGGCACGTATTTCGTACGTTGTACGCCCGACCGATCGACCAAGACAAGATCCATCTAGTCCAGAAGAAGGTTCCCGCGGCGACCGAGCGGTTCATCCACGCGGCCGAATCGTACATCACCGAGCTCCGCCGGCTCCACGACACGCTCACGTCATGACCGATGAGGAACTTCGGCAGTACGCCAAACGGCTTACGACGCTGAACCGCGCTCACGACGAGGCGATGAAACGTCGCCGGGAAGAAGCCCGGAACGAGGCTCAGCGCCTCGCGCACCTGCTGTACGAAGCGCTTCCCGGGCTGAAGGCCGTGTACGGGTTCGGCTCGGTCTTTGAGCCGCGCCGCCCGTTCACCGAGCGGTCCGACATAGACCTCGCGATCGAAGGCGGTGAGCTGATCGACGCGGTGAAGATTTGCCTGAAGTCGACATTCCCAGTGGATGTTATCGACATTAGCGACCCGGGCGGTTCGGTTGTAGGCGGCACGCGCGGGAGATGCGTTGTCGTGATGCTTGAAAAATGATGATGCTATCACTATTTTTCAAGCATCACCGGTTCACAACAGTGGCAGGTGCTCAAATCGGCGAGCGAGTCGCTTGC
>PXBQ01000490.1 GCA_003566875.1 Spirochaetaceae bacterium
CGGATCGACGACCTTGTCGGTCGAGACCAACACAAACCGGCGCACCGCCGAGCTTCGCGCCGCGCGCACCAGGTTCCACGTGCCGAACACATTGTTTTGAACCGCCGCGACCGGGTTTGCCTCCATCAGCGGAACGTGTTTGTACGCGGCCGTATGGAACACGACGTCCGCCCTGAGGCGACTCGTGATGAAATTTACGAACTCCACGTCCTGAAGCTCGCCGATCACCGGCACGATTGTCGCGTGCTCTCCGACGCCTTCCTCCTGAAGCAGCCGCAACTCGCGGTCGATCTCGTAGATGCTGTTCTCGCCGTGCCCAAACAGGTACAGCCGTTCGGCGCCGCCGGAAAGCAGTTGGCGCGCGAGCTCGCTTCCGATGCTTCCACCGGCGCCCGTTATCAATACGCGTCTTCCGCGCAGGTATTGAAGACTCTTGCGAAGGTTAATCTGGACGGGATTCCGCCCCAAGAGGTCTTGCGGGTCGATTTCGCGCGTCTGAATGAGATGCGCTTCGCCGTCGATAATCTGCGAGATGTTCGGCAAGATCCTGATTTTCGCAAACTCAGCTTTTTCGAGTTGCGCGAAGACCGTTCGCAGGGTCTCTCGTGGAGCGCCCGGCATTGCGATGAGTGCCTCGTCGGCGGGCGTCGTCTTGACGATCGTGAGTACGTCCGCAATCGGACCGAGCACCGGAACACCGTCGATCCGCGTTCCGATTTTGCTCTGGTCGTCGTCGAGAAACGCCACGACATCGCCGAGGATGTCCTTACGACGGATCTCTTCGGCAATCGAACTGCCCGCAAAGCCCGCGCCGATGATGTAGATTCTGTTTCGGCTGCGTTTTTTCATCGTTCACCGTCCGCCGTCGTGCTCGTGTCGTTCGCGCCGGTCGCACGCTCCGACGGCGATCCTTCGGCGTCGTTCTCCGACGGCTGTTTTGAGAGCACCTCGAATCCGAAATCGACCGCAAAGGAATCTTTGTACAGATCGAGTCGCACGCGCGCTCTCCCTTTCCTCTTATCGACCTTTTCTATGCGACCTTCGAGGCCCATAAGCGGTCCGTCGACGACGACGATCCTGTCGTTCCGGTCGAATCTTACGCGCGATACCGAGACGACCGATCCGAACGAAAGGAAGTGCAGGATCATCCGCTCGTCGTCGTCCGACAACGGCCGTATGTTCGAGTTGCTTTCGAGGAAGCGCTGAAAGCCCGGCCCCTTGCGCAGTCGGCTGAAGTCCTCGGGCCTGACGGTGTCGGCGGCGAGGAAGAGGTACCCCGGAAAAATTGGGGCCTTCCGTTCGGTCGTGCGGCCGGCTTTTCTCACTTTCAGGGTTCGGCGCAGCCAATGCAGAGTGTACGCGTCGTCGTACGTCACCGAGATAAACTCGAGATACTTCTGTTCGGCACCCGACCGTACGTTGATTACGAAGTAATTCATCCCCACCCGTGTTACTCAAGACGTACGCTGAGTTTACACGGGCCCGTCGCCTCCATCAAGGTGTCTTGATTCGATGCCGATGGTGTGAGAGGGAAAAAATGAATGAAAACGACAAAACCGAAAAACAGACTTTTGGCCGGCCCCGCGGCGCGAGCCGCGTGCATTATCGTGATGTTCGCCGCGGCGAGCACGCTGGCAGCCGAGACAGTGATGGTCCAGGTATCGGGACTTGAGGTTTCGCCCGATATGAGCGAGTCCCGGGTCCTGCGGCTCCTGGCAGCCGTCGAGGACGGCGCGATGGAGTACTTCTTCGATGCGGGGCACATCGTCTTCAACGGATCTCCGGTGATCGCCGACGCGACTCATCCGGCCGTTCTCAAAACGATAGCGCGCGAAGGCGGGGCGCGGTACCTGCTGGAGATTCGTGTCGCGTTTGCGCAACCGCCCGGGGCCGACGAGGTCGCGGCCGTTCGCGCAGAGTACACCCTTACGCGTCTGCTACCGAACCCGGGGCGCGAAGCGACACGCGGCGATATTCCGCTCGACGAGTTCGCCTCGGCCGTGAGAACACGGGCCGAGCAGCTTGCAGTCGGCTTCGGATCGGCCGCTGCCGCGGCGGCGGAGCGCGAGATGTGAGCCCTCGCGGCGCTCGCCGACTCGACGATGCCACGGTGTTTGAGTACGTTTGAGAGTGGGAAATCCGGTTAATTCGTCGTCGTGGAACTGCCGATCATCGAAACAGGAGTCTCGTGTATGAAACGTTTGATCGTTTTTTTCTTGTTTTTCGCGGGGAGTACCGCGGTGTTGTTCGCCTCGGACTTCTGGGAAGGCAACGCGACGACCGCCCGGCAAGGTGAGTTTTCCGAGGAAGGAATGGTCGCGGCGTCGAACTCGTTCGTGCCGAATACGACGCTCGAGGTGGAAAACATCGCGTCGGGCGAGTCGGTCCGCGTTAGGATAATCGGGCGCGTTAGCGAGCCCGGCGTGTTCCTCGTGCTCTCTCGCGACGCCGCGCAGGCGATTGGACTCGACTCGCGCATCCTGATGCAGGTCCGCGCCGCGATCGTCCCCGACGCCGCTATCACCGATATCTCGCCGAGCGACGACGTACCGTTCCATCTCGACCCCGACATCAACCCTGCAGCCCGCCTCGGCGACCCGAACCTTGCGCTCATTCCGTCGCGCCGCGAACCGGCCGCCGAAATTCCCGAACCGATCGCCGATTCGCCGGTTTCCGAATCGATCCCCGAGCCCGAGCCGATCCCCGAGCCCGAGCCTACGCCCGAGGAGCCCGTTGCCGACGACCCGGTGGTTGTGGAGCACCCTCCACTCGAAGCAGTCGTCGACGACGACGCGCCGATAGTCGCGGAGGAGGGTGATCTCGACGACGACGTGGACACCGAACCGTCGGTCTCGGTCGCCCGCGTCGTGCCGGAGCCCGAGCCCGATGCTCCGGACGCGGTGATTGCGACCGTACCGGAGGTTCCTCGTGTTGCCGAGCCGCTCGCTGCGGCGGAACCGCGTGTGTTGGAGTTGCCGCGCGTGACGGTCGCACCGGACGTAACCGTCGCACCGAGTGAACCCGACGTTGTCGAGACGCCGGCGGTAGTACCGTCCGACGATGAAAGTTTGATCGATCGCGCGGCCGCGGACCTTGCTGCGCGTACTCCCGAACGACGGGTTCTCGTCGAGTCGCGCGACGATGCGGTTTCGGTCATAGACCGAGCCGACGCTCCGCGTGTGGACGAAGTGCCCTCCGACCGGCTCGCGATCGCGGATCCGCGCGTCGTCGCCCCCGATCCGGCCGTCGTGCGTCCTGAGCCTCCCGAGACACCCGACGTACCCGCTTTGGCGGCCGCGCGCGTCGATCGGCCGGCCGTCGCCGAGCCGCCCGTCACCGAGCCTCCGGTGGACGACACACCCGAGCCGGGACTTCCGATAGCCGATGCTCCCGACACCGAGCCGCTTGTCGTGGATCTGCCGGTGGTTAATCCCCCGGCCGCTGAGCCGGTTGAGAGCGAGCAGCCGCGGATCGTGAACGGTATCGTTCCTCCGGTGCCGCCGGACTCGA
>PXBQ01000357.1 GCA_003566875.1 Spirochaetaceae bacterium
CGTCGATGCCGAGATGTTGCCGCCGGTGCCGGTCCAGTTGGTGTGGTGGAACTTGCCGCGGGGTGCGTCGATGCGCTCGTACGTGTGAGCTCCGAAGTAGTCGCGTTGCGCTTGCAGCAGGTTCGCCGGCAGACGTTCTGAGCGGTAGCCGTCGAAGAACGTGAGCGCGGTCGCGAACGCCGGGACCGGGAGGCCCATCTGCACCGCCTGCGCGACGACTCGGCGCCACGACTCCTGGCATCGGTCGATAACACCGTGGAAGTGATCGTCCAGAAGCAGGTTCGTGAGGTTCGCGTTCTTGTCGAACGCGTCTTTGATCTTGCCGAGGAAGACGCTCCGGATGATGCAGCCACCGCGCCACATGAGTGCGATCCCGCCGTAGTTGAGGTTCCATCCATTGTCGGTTGCCGCCTCTCGCATCAGCATGTAGCCCTGCGCGTACGACACGATCTTCGACGCGAGAAGCGCTTGCCGAATGTCTTCGATAAACGCTTTCTTGTCGCCCGAGAACGACGGCTTCGGGCCCGTGAGCACCTTCGATGCCTTTACGCGTTCTTCCTTCATCGCCGAGAGACAGCGCGAGAACACCGCTTCACCGATCAGCGTGACCGGGACGCCGAGATCGAGAGCGCTGATGCCGGTCCACTTACCGGTGCCTTTCTGGCCAGCCGTGTCGAGGATGTTCTCGACGAGTGGCGAACCGTCGGTGTCCTTGAACGCAAGAATATCGCGCGTGATCTCGATCAGGTAGCTGTCTAGCTCACCCTTGTTCCACTCGGCGAACACCTCGTGCATCTCGGCCGGGCTCATGCCGAGGCCGTCTTTCATGAGCTGGTACGCCTCGCAGATCAGCTGCATGTCGCCGTACTCGATACCGTTATGGACCATCTTCACGTAGTGCCCGGCGCCTTCTTCGCCGACCCACTCGCAGCACGGCTCACCGTCGTCGGTCTTTGCCGCGATCGCCTGGAAGATATCTTTCACGAGCGGCCACGCCTTCGGGTTGCCTCCGGGCATGATCGACGGGCCGCGTCGAGCGCCTTCCTCGCCGCCCGAGACGCCGGTGCCGATGTACAGGATGCCTTTCTCGGCCAAGGCCTTTGTCCGTCGCGTCGTGTCGGGGAAGTGCGAGTTACCGCCGTCGATGATGAGATCGCCTTGTTCGAGATGCGGCACGACGAGGTCGATGAACTGGTCGACGACGTCGCCGGCTTTCACCATGAGCATAACCTTGCGCGGACGCTTCAGAAGCCCGATGAACTCCTCCATGCTGTGCGCGCCGACGACTTTGTCGAAGCCTTTCGCCGCGTCGCCGAGGAAGTCGTCGACCTTCGAGACCGTGCGGTTGAACACCGCGACGGTGTAACCGTTGTCGGCCATGTTCAGCACCAGGTTCTGTCCCATGACCGCGAGGCCGATCAACCCGATATCCGCGCTCTGTTTCTTGTCTTCATTCGCCATTTCCGTCTCCTAATTGCTCGTGACTCGAGCGTTATTTCGTGTTTGCGTTCTACGCGTTGAACCGGTCCGCGTGCGCCCAGAGGCCGACGGCCGGATTCGAGACGAAGTAAACTTCCTCTCCGTCGCTTAACGTGTTGTACCCGTCTTTCATCGTGTTCGGGTCGTATCGTTTTGTCACCTCGGCCAGGTCTCCGTACCGGAACCCGACTCCTTCGACCTCTTCGCGCGTCAGATGGCCCGGGCAGTACGTGATCGAGAACCTGTCGTCGGAGCTGCCGTGGATCAGGTGCGCGGCTGCCGAGAGATTACCCCTGAGGTCGTCGTTCGCCTCGACCGCGGCGAGCGTCTTCTCGGTTCCAAAGTAGCCGTACTTCCGGATCAGGACGTCGATCTCGGGATCCTCGCCGAACTCCTTCACTCCCGGTGCGAGCACGATGAGCTCACCGCCGTCGGCGATCGCCATGCGCGTCCGGTACACGCTCTTGTTGCCGAGCCACGTGCTGCGGAACTCCTGAGGGTCGAGGTATACGACGACCTTCTTGAACGGCCGGTCGACCATCGTGAAGTTCACTTCGAGCGAGAGCTCGGCGGCCTTTGTGAAGCACTCGTCGTCGTCGCCGACAAAAAGGCCTTTGATCGCGAGTGAACCGTCTTCGGCGCGCCCGATCACCGTGTGCGCGAACACGATCGGCAGGTGCGACGCGAACTCGCGATGTCCGTAGTTGATGACCTGGCGCACGGGGTTGTCCGCGCGGCCCATGATTCGTTCCATGCCGTACACCGCGCCGAGGTAGTGGCTCTTATTAATACCTTCGCTCCCGCCGGTCCCGATGAATACGTTCTTGTTGTAGTTCGCCATCCCGATCACTTCGTGCGGGACGACCTGTCCCAGCGAAAGGATCAGATCGTGTCCGCCCTCGGCGACGAGCTTGTTCGTCTGCGCCGGCCACGTGAACGAGAGTTTTCCCTCCGAGACTTTCTCGATGAACTCCGAAGGAACCTCGCCGAGTGTCACGACATCGGTGCGGAACTTGTGAACGCGGAAGAGTTCATTCGGCACCGCGCCGAACATCTCTTTTCGCTCGGACTCGGTCATCGCGGTGTGGGTACCGAGAGCAGGCATAATGTCGGTGAGCGCAGCGCCGTAGTACTCGTACGCGTACTGCGTCATCGGCCCGGCTTGGCTATGCGCGCGCGTTATATCCGGCGGCAGCGCAAGAACCTTTTTGCGCGGGCCGATTTTGTCGAACGCTTCGCGTAACGCGTTCCGCAGGTCGTCCTGTGTCATCCGCGTCGTCGCGGACCCGGCTCCGTAGTACAACATTCTCTATTCCTCCCACGCCGGGTGTTCCGGCAGGTACGTGTTGAAGTCGTCGATGAGTTTTTTCTCGTACTCGCCCGCGTACGTTCCCGCGAAAAATTTCGCGAGCGCCTCGCCGTGGAACAACTCCCACGAAGCCTCCTCGTGTCCGGGGTTGATCGGAAAGAACAGAGCACCGTTCTTCTTCGCCGCGTCGAAGTCGCCGGGAGCGTCGCCGATCATGAGAATTTTCTCAGACGGATACTTGTCCTTCGCGGCGAACGCGATGTGCTCGGTCTTGGTTCCCATCTCCTGGCCCGCGATCATGCGCGCAAACTTGTCGATCCCGTGCTCTTCCCACTCGCGCTCGAGCGCTTCGAGCGGCGTCTGCGACACGACGAGAACGTCGGCCTTTCCCGCGATCTTCTCGAGCGACTCGCGCACGAGCGGGAACGGCGGAACGTCGCGCACGATCTTTCCGATCGTCTCGTTTACCGCGAGCGACCACGCGTACACGTTCTTCATCTCGTCGTCGACGCCTTTTTCCACCAGCGCCTTGAGCGCCGGGTTTCCGAGTTTGGTCTCGTTCTTGATCCAGTCGCGCAGCGACGTGAGTTTCGGAACCTTCACTCCGCGCGCTTTCGTCTCCGGCCGGCGTTCAAGCAGGTCCATCGCCTGCGTCACCGCGAGGAAACGGTTGCAGCCGCGTGCTTTTGAGTAGAGATTCACAAACTCCC
>PXBQ01000167.1 GCA_003566875.1 Spirochaetaceae bacterium
CAGCGGCGCACCGGCGGCGCAGCGGCTCTTGATCGACGCGGCGCGCCGCCGCGGAACGGTCGTGTTCGTCGGTGAAGGCGGCGATGTCCCGGTCGGCGTGAGCCGCGACATGATCCGCAAGGGTCTGACCCTGCGCGGAAACTGGCACTACCGCCTCGCCGATACGCCGCGGATCATGCGTATCATCCGGGACTCGACGACGCAGATCGAGAAACTCATCACGCACACGTTTCCCCTCGACCGCGTTGCGGACGCGTGGGAGCTTCAGCTGACCGGCAACTGCGGCAAGATCGTGCTTCACCCGTGGTGAGTGGGAAAATATCGATGAAACGGCGTTCTACTGCAGAAATATATTTTTGGAGGCACAGATGAGACACTTGAAACACGGCGAGTACCACGTAACGCACGGACCTTTTACACCCGAGTGGGAGTCGCTGAAGTCGTACGCGTGTCCGGACTGGTTCCGCGACGCGAAGCTCGGGATCTGGGCGCACTGGGGTCCTCAAGCGGTCCCGACCGCGGGGGACTGGTACGCGCGGAACATGTACATCGAGGATCACGACCAGTACCGGTATCATGTAGAACACTACGGGCACCCGTCGGAGTTCGGGTACAAGGACATCGTGAAACTCTGGAAGGCCGAGAAGTTCGATCCCAAGGGGCTGATCGAGTTGTACAAGAACGCCGGCGCGCGGTACTTCACCGCGATGGGTGTTCACCACGATAACTTCGATTGTTGGGACTCGACGTATCACCGCTGGAACAGCGTACGCGTCGGCCCCGGGAAGGACATCGTCGGCATGTGGCGCGACGCGACGCGTGCGGCAGGGCTCAGGTTCGGCGTGACCGAACACGCGGAGCGGACGTACAGCTGGTTCAACACGAACAAGGGCGCCGACACGAAAGGATCCAAGGAGGGGGTCCCGTACGACGGGAATGACCCAAAGTACGCGGATTTCTACCTGCCGAAGCACGACGACGAAAGCTCGGCGTTTCCGACCGATCCGCCGGAGTGGTGGAAGTGGAACTGGTTCGCGCGCGTGTTCGACCTGGTGCAGCAACACGAACCCGACCTGCTGTACACCGACGGAGCGATCCCGTTCGGCGAGGTCGGCCGCGCGATGCTCGCGAACTACTACAACAGTAACATCGCGCGTCACGGCCGGCTCGAAGCGGTGTACTGCCTCAAGGATATGCGCGAGAGCGACGCGGCGAACGGCAGGTACCACGGCGAGTACGTCGAAGGCATCGGCGTGCAGGACATGGAGCGCGGCGTGATCGACGGCATCAAGGCAGTGCCGTGGCAGACCGACACGTGCATCGGCGGCTGGTACTACAACCGGTTCAAGGAGTACAAGACCGTCAGATGCGTGATCCAGCTCCTGGTCGATATCGTGAGCAAGAACGGTAACTTACTGCTCAACTTCCCACTACGCGGCGACGGCACGCTCGACGAGGCGTCGCTCTCGGTTGTGAACGGCCTCGGCGACTGGATGCGCGTGAACGGCGAAGCAATCTACGATACCCGCCCGTGGAGTCGGTTCGGCGAGGGCCCAACCTCATCGGGCGGTGGTCACTTCAACGAGACCGAACTCCCGTATACCTCCGCGGACTTCAGGTTCACGCAGAAAGGCGATACCGTGTACGCGACGATGCTCGGGTGGCCCGAGAACGGTCGGACCGTGATTACCTCGCTGACACCGTCAGCCGGACGCGTCGTCGCGGTCAAGATGCTCGGCGCGAGCGGCCGCCCGGAGTGGTCGCAGTCGGACTCGGGTCTTGCGCTCACGGTCCCGACCGAAAAACCGTGCGAGAACGCGTGGGTGTTCAGGGTTGAGATAGAGCGATAGTCGGGTCGGACAGCGACGCCGTCGGTTCGCCTTGCGTGCGACGGTGCCGGATTACTTTGAGCGCGCGTCGCGGAAAACCGCGTCGACCGGCACGGAGAGTTGCGGGAAGCGGAACGAACGCGCGGTCTGCCCGGTGGTGTAGAGGGCGTCGTCCTCGAGCAGATAATCGGAGAAACGGTACACGGCGATGCCGTGAGTTTTCGGGTCGACGGTCCAGTACTCTTCGATTCCGCTCTCCATGTAAAGGTCAAGCTTGCGGACCTTATCGTTGCTACGAGTACTCGGAGAGATGATCTCGACCACGAGCGTCGGCGTTCCGGTGTAGCGGTCTTTGTCGTCGATGCGGTCGGCGTGGTCGCACAGCACGAGCAGATCCGGCTGCACGACATTGGTATCATCTTCAGTCAAGTCGCGCTCCTCCCGGAGCGGCCGGCGGTAGAGAAAGGTATCGAACGGCGACATGAACACTTCACACGGCTGCCCGGGAATGAAGACGCCGTTGAACCACAAAAAAAGCCGACCCAGAACCCGTTGATGCGTGACCCCAGGAGCCGACATGAGGAAAACCTCGCCGTCGATCAGCTCATACCGCTCCCCGCTTTCTTCGATCAACCGCAGATACTCTCGATACGTGACCGGGTTCGGGGCATGCGCCGCACTGCCGTAGCTGTAATCCGACTCGGCCGTTTCGTACCCGTTCGCCGACGGCGGGATAGCGAGGAGTAGCGCTCGTTTCTTGCCGTTTTTCGTAATCACGATTGACCGGGATTCGCACAGTTTGAGGTACTTCCCGAAGTTGTTCTGGAGTTCGGTGGTGGATACGAGCATTTTCGCCTCCGGGTACAGGATACCATAATATTAGCTAAGATTGTTTATTTATTAGCTATAATTTCCTCCGCTAACCCTGGGTGAACACGAAATCGACGTAGTTCCCCAAAACGGGGAGGTCTTCAAGATCGAGCCGAACAACGGCAAGAGAGGAAGCGTCGGTACCGTCCGCGCGAACGTCCGTGGGATCGGATCGATTTGCCGAAAAGGTCAAGACACACCACATAACGGGCGGTACTATACCGACATGACCGTGTACGAGCAGGTGCAGAAAGCCGTCGATTACATCGAGAACAACCTCTGCTCCCCGTTGTGCAGCTGTAACGCCGCAGCCGCTCGGGCGCACATGTCGGTTCGGTCGTTCAACGACTACTTCTGGGCCGTCACGGGCTTCACGTTCAAAGCCTACCTCATCAAACGCCGACTGACCGAGTGTCTGCCGGCGATCGGCGAAGGACGCGAACGCATAATCGATATCGCTCTTCGTTCCGGGTATGAAAGCCACGAGGCGTTCTCTCGGGCGTTCAAGAAGGAGTACGGACTCACTCCCATCCGGTGCAGAACCGATCGGAGGATGCTCGATGGGCTGTCAAAAATCCGACTATTCGAGGAGATGTACATGGGCGTAGTTGAAAAAAAACTTCCGGGAATGGATGTGTTGTGCTTCGACGGCTTCGCACCGGACCCCGAATCCAAGGCACACGCGGCGTTGGAACAGTGGCTCAAGACCAGCGGCTACCGCAAGCCGTACCGTGTTTTTGGCCACAACATCGATGCGAACGGCAGATTGTCGCACGAGCCGGAAAACGTCGGG
>PXBQ01000163.1 GCA_003566875.1 Spirochaetaceae bacterium
CAGGTGCAGCGTCGTCTCGAATACCGTGGGATCGTACGGTTTTTGCGATAAGCGGTACGGGAAGGGATCCCAGTGGTTGAAAGAGCCCGCGACCCGGATATCGACGCGGTCGGCGTCTAGTTCTCGCGGAGTCGCGAGATTGCGGCCGAGCTCGGGAAGGTCTACGACGAACGTAACGGCTCCCCGGTCGACGACCGGCGTTGCTTCTATCCGCCGCTCGGTCGGTGGTAACGTGAGTTGTGAAATTCGGACGCCCGATTCGTCGCGGCGCGTTGACGGGTTGACCGGATCGGCGATCCAGAGACCATCGACGATCAGTCTATACTCGATAATGCCCATATCCTCGCGTGGACGGTCCCAGACGAAGAAGAACACATCTTGCTCGGGGCGATCGGCGGTGTCCTGGTCGCGCCGGACCTGACGGACGAACCGATGAATCGTCCGGTAGTTCTCGTGCGCGAACGCGATCCCGACCGTCCGAACGTATCGTCCTGGCCGGTGCGAGAAAACGACGTACTCGTCCATGATGCGTGGAGGTTCGTGATCTCGGAGAGAAGTGACGTGGACGTGCAGATCTACCGGCAGTTGTGCGCGCACGGGCCACGGCGAGAGAACCGCTGCGCCGAGAACCAGGCAGACCGCGACGATTCTCACGACCTTCCTCGAGTTCAGCGTTTCTTTTGCGAACCGGCTATCTCTTCGCCTCATTCGAGTTCTCTCACGATCACTTTTCTGCTACACTCCTCACGGTTAACACCTCCGCGAAGGCTCCGAAAGTCGTCGGCGTCTTCCCTTATGATCGGAATTGAGTCGATCGCTCTTGAGGTGAGTATCACATTTTCCCGTTTCGGGCCGACAATGAAAAGGGTACTAGCGTAAACGACGTGCCGGTCGCCCGGCCCGGGTGGAATTGACGCGACAGGATGGGGAATGCCGCGGCGAGAGGACATCGAAAACTTCAACCGTACTCTAATCTCGATCGGCAATGAGCCGAGCGTGCTCGCCGATCGTGGTGAAGAGATCGAGGACGTCGAACCGCCCGAGCAAGGCGTCCCGGCCGACCTCTCAGCGTTGCTCGGCGACATCGAGGCTGACGACAGCGAGCAACTCGACGGTGCGGACGACGGCGATCTCGACGAGGCAGCAATCGACGACGACGGGATCGATCTCGGCGAGTTCGAGGCCGAAGCCGGACCGTCGGCGTTCGAGTCGTCGGAAACGGGCGAAGAAATCGAGACAACCGACGACCTGTTCGCCGATGAACCGGTTGCCGACGCGGACACCTCGGACTTCGACGGCCTCGATTTCCCGGAAGACGATTTTCTCGCCGACTCCGACGAACCTGAGACGGTACCCGACGACGACCAGCTCGGCGCCGAGGCGGAGGACTTCCTCTCCGAGTTTGCCGCATCGCTCGAAAACCCCGACGAACCCGACGAACCCGCGCCTTCGGATGAACCTCTCGCCGACGACACCGCCGACGACACCGCCGACGACGCCGGTGCCGACGAGTTCGACCTCGGAGAGTTTGCCGATCTCGGGGATTTTGATCTCGGCGCGAGCGAAGAAATCGGTGCAGAAGAAGATCTCGGCGCCGAGGAAGATCTCGGCGCGGTCGATGATCTTGGCGCGGTCGAGGGCGCGGAAGCGGAGACCGCGGGCGAGTCGGATCCGTTCTCCGACTTCGAGATGCCCTCGGATATCGATGGGTTTTCGTTCGACGATAGCGAGGACACCTTCGGCGATGAACCCCTCGAGGTTACCGATGAGGACATAGCCGAGGCTGCGTTCGAAGCCCCAGAGACCGGGGAGGAGCCGGTAGCAGAAGAGTTCGACGACTTAGCCGACGACGAGCCCGACGAGACCGCGGTGGCGTCGCAGGCGGCCGCCGCTGCTGCGATGGAGAGCGACGACGAGGACGCGGTCGACGTCGAGGACGTGCTCGACGTCGATGAGTTCAGTCTCGGGGACTTCGGCGCGGAGTTCGGTCTTGTCGAGTCCTCTGCCTCCCAAGACGCCGAACACGCCGAGGAAGAGGAGGGCGAGGACGATCTCAACCCCGCCGACCGACTGCCCGAAGCGATGCCCGCCGGAGGCGACGCTCGCAGCGCGCTCCAGCTCTCGGCAACCGAGTTTGCACACCTCAAGACGACGCTCGGGGCGCTGCCGCTCAACCTGAAGATCGCCATCGAGGAGACGATCGCCGATGAGGGCACCGAGCGCGAAGACGCCGAACGGCTGGTCCGGCTCCTCGTCGGCGGTGCCTCTCCGCGTGTGATCGCCGACGCGGCGTCGAAGATTACCGGCCAACAGATCAGGATTCCGCGTGGGTACGAGAAAAAGACCGGCATTGCGTTCGAGCAAGAGAAGGGAACGCTCGGGTATCTCTTCCGGGAGACGATTTTCCCGATTCTTCGGGTAGCGACCGTTGTCTTGGTTGTTCTTGGGATTCTGCTTTTCACCGCGTATAACTTCGCGTACCGACCGCTTCAAGCGCGTGCTCTCTGGGCGCGGGGTCTCGAAGTGATCGACGAGGGGGCATTCGTCGACGGAAACGCGTTTTTTGACAGGGCGTGGCGGATATGGACCGCGCGGCCGGTCCTCCCGTTCGCGCCGATGAAGGCGTGGTTCCTGCGATACGCCGACGCGTTTACCGAAAACAGGCGCTACAGCCTTGCGGTCGAGAAGTACGACCAGCTCATCTTCGGCATGGACCCCGAGACGCGCACGCGCCAGCGCGCGATCCTCGCATCCGGGGATTTTATCGTCGAGCCACGCGCTGTCAGGCCGGTTCGCGACGCGATTCTGCAGTACGCCGATCTGGAGTCGGCGCGACTCGCGAACTTCGAGAAGGCGCGGAACCTGCTCACGATGTTGACCGATATCGATTTTTTCGATTACGACGCCCGAATCGCCCTGGGCGACAACTATATGCGATGGGCCGACGAAGACCCGGTACGGTTCGAGGACGCGCGTGTGCAGTACGCGCGGTTGATCGACCGTTACGGCGAGACCGACGAGTTGTTGTTCAAGATGCTGCGGTACTTTATCCGGACCGATGACCCGGTCGAGGTCCACCGGCTGAAGACCCTGTTCCAGTCGGATCCAAGAATTGCTGTGGAGCCTGACGTGTACGCGGAGCTCGGAGGGTATCTCATCACGCGCGATGAGCTCGACGAGGTGAGATCCATTTTGTTCCGCGCTCTCGACCGCGACGATACGATCCCGGAAATCCACTATCACCTTGCAAGATTCTTCCGGAGAACCAACTCTCCCGCGGACGAGATTCGCGCGCTCAACAACGCGGCGGTCTTCTTCGAGTTCGCCGAGCCGCTCTCGCGGCGACGATTGCCGATGATGATCGACACCAAGATCAGAACCGCCGAGTACTACGCCGAACGCGAAGAGTACCTCACAGCCGAAGCTGAGTTTATCTCCGCGATCGACCGGTACGAGAGCGCCGTGCGCGCCGGCATGATGCAGAG
>PXBQ01000408.1 GCA_003566875.1 Spirochaetaceae bacterium
AACGGTCCCTCGTGGCGGTCGCTGTTGTAGTGGATCGATCCCGCGATGAGTTCCTTTCCGGTTCCGGTCTCACCCGTGATGATAACGCTCGATCGTGTTTTTGCAACGCGCGAGACGATCTCGAAAACGCGCTTGATCTGCGGGCAGTCGCCGATGAAACTCGTCGGTTGATACACGTTCTCGAACGGAGGAGGCCCGAGCTCCCGGATTTCGCTCGTGCGCCGGTCGAGCGCGCGCTTGGTCTCGAACATCAACTCCGGGATGTTGAACGGCTTCTGCACGATCCCGAACGCGCCGCGCTTCACCGCGCGGACGGCCTCATCGACGGTCCCCACTTCCGATACGACGAGAATCGCCGGCGGCGGCTCAACTCTCTGGACCGCGTCGATTATGTTCCTGACCGTGCCGCCGGGGATCGTCACGTCGGTAATCACCAGGTCGAAACGATCCTTCGCGATCACGCCGCACGCGGACGCGACGTCACACGAGTACTGAATTTGCATACCGGCGCTTCGGAAATAGCCGCAGACGTCGAGGCACAATCCTTCATCGCCGTCGATAAACATGAGGTTCGGCATTGTTGAGTGAATATACCGTAAAATGTGAAAATACGCGATACGCTTGGCACGTAAGCCGCACTTGCCCTACGACGCCCGCACGAAGTATTCTAAGAGCGCCGTCACCGAGAGTGTATCGGCAAGAACAAAAAACGAGGTAAAACGTACGTCGGACAAAGCGATTCTCAACAAACTGAAGCAAATCCCGTTTTTCCTCTCCAACTCCGAGAGCGAGCTGCGCCAGATCGCCGCGATCATGACCGAGTGTTCGTACGAGGCCGGTGAGATCATTATCCAGGAGAACAGCACGGCGGAGGAGTTTTTCATCATCCACCGCGGCAAGATTCAGATCTCAAAGACGTTCGAGGACGGTGAGGAAGTCATGCTCGGCGTGTACAGTAACGGCGAGTTTTTCGGTGAGATGGCGATCCTCGACGAAGGCCCGCGGTCGGCGAACGCGCGCGCGGTCGAGCCGACAACAGTTATGGTCGTGTCGTACAAGGATTTCGAGCGGCTTCTCGGCGCGGCACCTCAGATCGCGTACGCGATCATGAAGGAGCTGAGCGCGCGGCTGCGCGAGACCGGTGCGCTTTTGGTCTGGGAGCTGACGCGGAAAAACCGCGAACTCGGCGAGGCGTATCTCGACACTGTGAAGACCCTGGTGCGCGCGATCGAGCAGCGCGACCGGTACATCGTCGGGCACTCCGACCGCGTCGCGAAGGTTGCGGTCGCTATCGGGAAGAAAATGTCTCTCCCGGAACAGGAGCTTCGCGATCTCGAGCTCGGCGGCCTGCTGCACGATGTCGGCATGATCGGTGTGAGCGAGTCGATCCTGCGCAAGCCCGACAGCCTCATCGCCGGTGAGCTTGCCGAAGTGAAACGCCATCCCGACGAAGGCACGCGCATGATCGAAAAAACGCCGTTTCTCCGCCGCGCGATTCCCGCGGTTCTGTATCACCACGAGAGGTTCGACGGCAGCGGCTACCCCGGCAACGTCTCGGCGACCGATATCCCGCTTGTGGCGCGGATCATCGCGGTCGCCGACGTGTTCGACGCGCTCACGAGCGACCGGCCGCACCGCGCCGCGCTCGACGAAACCGCGGCGCTCGCTCTGATCCGCGAGAAAGCCGGCACCGAGTTCGACGCCGACGTCGTCGCGGCTCTCGTCGCGGTCGTCGCGCCGGCCGGCTGACGCGCCGGACCGGCACCGCGTGATCACTCGTTCTCGATCAAGGCCATCAGATACTCGCCGTACCCCGATGCCCGAAGCGGCTCGGCTGCCGCGCGCAGTCCCGCGGCGTCGATGTAGCCCATCTTGTAGGCGATCTCTTCCGGACACGAGATCTTCAGCCCCTGCCGGTCCTCGATCGTCTTGACGAACAGCGTCGCGTCGACGAGCGACTCGTGCGTCCCGGTGTCGAGCCACGCGAAACCGCGCCCCATCAGCTCGACGCTCAAACTCCCTGCGTTCAGGTACTTTTTATTAACGTCCGTGATCTCGAGCTCTCCGCGCGCGGACGGCGTGAGCGCCTTCGCGATCCCGACGACCGAGTTGTCGTAGAAGTAGATCCCGACGACCGCGTAGTTCGACTTCGGTTGCTTCGGTTTCTCCTCGATCGAGAGCACCTTTCCATCCGGGTCAAAATCGACGACGCCGTACCGCTCCGGGTCGCGGACGTAGTACCCGAACACCCGCGCGCCCGTCTGTATCGACGCGGCCGAGCGCAGCATCTCCGGCAGCGCATGGCCGTAGAAGATGTTGTCGCCGAGCACGAGGCAGACCGAGTCCGACCCAATGAACTCTTCCCCGATGATGAACGCCTCGGCGAGTCCACGCGGCGCCGCCTGCTCGGCATACTCAATCGAAAGCCCCAGCCGCGACCCGTCGCCGAGAAGGTCGCGAAATCGCGGCAGGTCGGTCGGCGTCGAGATGATCAGCACGTCCCTGATCCCCGCGAGCATCAGGTTCGCAAGCGGATAGTACACCATCGGCTTGTCGTACACCGGAAGAAGCTGCTTGCACACAACCTGCGTCGCCGGAAACAACCGCGTCCCGTGCCCACCCGCCAGAATGATTCCTTTCATTTTTAACTCCTCACACGAACAGTGTCTGCCGGTTGTCGGTCACTCCCGGCGACCTCAACCGCTCCCGATTCTATCGCGAAGCCGCGCCCGCAACAAGGTTTTGGCGGCGAGGATTGAGGTAAGGTTTTGCTCGGTTCGTGAATCCCATCAGGACTGGGTCGGATCGTGTGACGAGCGCTTGAACCGAGTCCGACGGGGTCATATAATGGCAAAATCTCATGAATTGCGGCTATGGGCGCGTGGCCTCGTCGCAACCGGAGGCAACATCATGCCGTCGTTCCGCCCGTTCAGTCCGGTCATTATCGTTGCGGTCGTGGTCGCCGTTTTGTTTCTCTCCTCGTGTCCCAACCCGGTCACGGATCCGGAGGAAACCGGTGACGCGGCCGGAGAACCGGAGACGTTGTTCACCGTGACCTTCGACACCCGTGGCGGAAATGCGATCGACGCCGTTTTCGTACCGGACGGCGCCCTGGTTCCCGAGCCATCTGAGCCGTCGCGCGAGGGATGGGTTTTCCAGGCGTGGTACACGGCCGCGAACCTGGCCGTCACGTGGAACTTCTTGGTGGATACGGTGAGTTCCGACGTGACGCTCTACGCCGGTTGGAGCTGCGATGAGGGGTTAATGCAGGTCGGAGACGCGTGCGAGGCTGAATCCATACTTTCGAGCTGCCACGGGCAGTCCCCACTGGAAGGCGTGGATTGGGCCGGCGGATCGCGTCAGTACTACGCGCGCGTCGGAACCTCCTCGGCTCCGGTAGACGGTGCGATCCCGGGGCTGCTCGTAAAAGTCTGCTACTCCGACGCGGCGATCGCGACGCCGATCGCGTTCGGCG
>PXBQ01000081.1 GCA_003566875.1 Spirochaetaceae bacterium
CCTCGGGCTCGGGGTTGAACGCCGCGGCAAACATCAGAGCGGTCCAGCCGTTGAGGCTCCGCGCGGCGACCGACTGCCCCAGACCGATCAGCGTCGAGATCATGTCGGGGTTATCGTGTCCCGCGGCGGCGATCATCAGCGGCGTCCAGCTGTACGAGTCGCGCTGCATCGCCGCAACGAGGCCTTCGTAGTTCGCGGAAATCCAGTCGGGCGGTTTGGTGCGAAGCTGTTCGAAATGTTCGCCCCGCGGTCCGGTGTACGTGTAAACGAGCCGCGGAGCGATCGCGGAGAACACGAGGACTGTCAACACTATCGTGTGAGGCTTCCGTAACACGGCTCCCCCTACGGATGCGGCAACAGGATCGCGTGGATCGTGACGTTTCCCTCGGCCGCCTCGGCGAACACCATCTCGCGCGTGACCGAGCCGCGTGGCCGCGGGTGCGGCGGCGCGTCGCCGACGAGAATCACGACACGATTCGGTTGCGTCCAGTCGAACCGGACGAGTGCGGTGTAGAGACCTTCGTACACCGCTTCGGGGATATCGCCGCCCCCGAACGCGCGCGCGGCGTTTACGTACCTCTGGACAACGGCCAGGTCGGTCTGGAACGCAAGGTTTCGCACCAGGTACTCGTCGAAGTAGTCGCGGAACAACACGACGCCGACGCGTAGCGGATCGTGGCGCGACATCTCCGAGAGCAACATCGGCACGAGTTCCTTCTGCACGTGCTCGATGCTTCCTCTCATGCTCGCGGTCGTGTCGATCGTGATCACGAGATCGAGCCCGCCGTCGGGTGTATCGTCGAGAATCGCACGCACGGTCTCGACGAGGTCCTTTCAGTCGTCGATGCGTACACTCGCGCCGTCGGATTCCTCGGCTATCTCGTCGAACGCCTCGATCGCCTGCGGCAGGTGCCCGGTGTCGGGCTCTTCCGGTTCGGGTTCCGGATCGGGCGGCGGCGGCTCGATGGGGGTCGGCTCTTCGGGCGTCGGCTGGACCGCGCGGATCACGAATGGGTTGTCGCGGAAACTACCGTCGTAATCGGCGTACGGCAGCGAGAACGTGCGGATGTTGATCCAGCTCGAGTCGCCGATGAAGATCTCACCCGACCGTGTCCACGGATAGCCGTACTCGACGACGTACGGGATGAACACCTGATACGCCGCACCGAATCCCGGGACGTCGCGCACGGTCGACGATATCAGAAAAAAGCGGCCCTGTTCCTGAGCGTTGAGAAACTCACCGTCGAGTTTGCGCCGCTCGTCGCCGTTCAACGGGTTCCACACGGGGTTTCGCAGCGCGTAGCTGGCCTCGCGCCCCGCGGGGTCCGCGGTCGACTCGGTGATCAGAATCGAGCCGAGCCCCGGTTTCGCGCGCACGTAGAGGTTGAACCCACCCTCGCGGCTCTGCTCGATGAACGTGTCTTCAGCAGTGAGCGCGAGCGGCTCGGCCCCGAGCGACGATGCGGCCAACAGAAAAAGCGCGACCAACAGTTTCACACTTTTTTATCGGCACGATCGTCGATCGGCCTGAATCGCACGGTCCACCCGAGAACCTGCGTCAGCCCGTCATGGGTGTGCGTCTTGTTCCGAACGTCTGCACACGACCTTCACGCACACACCCGCACCGGACGTCGTCTCGACGGTCGCACCGATCTGGCGTGAAAGCGCGTCGATCAGCGTGAAGCCGAGTGAATGCGAAGATTCTGCTGTCCGCTCTTCCGTGAGGCCGATGCCGTTATCCGATACCATGAGTGTCGTGATCTTCGCGGAACGCTCAAGATTCACGATTATCGCCGGGTCCTTGATCGCTGCGCGATCCGGGAAGGCATGAGTCAACGCATTCGTGACAAGCTCGTGTGTGATGAGGCCGTACGGCGCCGCGTCGTCGATCGGCACGGCGTACGAAGACAGCTCGAACTGTATTCTCACACGCCGCTGTGGATCCTGAGCCGACTGGATCGCGCGGCAGAGATCGGTGAGGTAAGGCCCGAGATCGATCCGCCTGAGGTCGGGCGAGTGGTAGAGTTGCTCGTGGATCCGGGCCATCGTCATGATCCGCGACAGCGTTCCGTCTCCGCCCTTCCCTATTTCCGGTGTTTGCCCGCGCCGGCCACGTTCGAGCGAGATCAGGCTCGCGACGATCTGAAGGTTGTTTTTGACCCGGTGGTGGATCTCGCGCAGGAGTACCTCGCGCTCGGCGATCGCCGCGCGAAGTTTCTTCGTGCTCTCGACCTGATCGGTCGTGTCCGACACAATCGCGACCAGAACGGATCGGTTCCTGCCCGTCTCGCCGCCCGAGCGGATACCACCGGACTCACCGGGTGTGATCCAACCGAACGACACCTCGGCCGGGAAGACCGTGCCGTCGCGTCGACGCATCTCTACCTGCAAAGGTTTCTCGGTGGCCGCCGATCGGCCGGAAAACAGATCGGGTAAAATCGAGGAGATTTCGCCGAGCCAAATTTCCGGCCGCGAGCCAAGCGCTTCGGCGCGCGATACACCGAACAACCGCTCCGCTCCGTGATTCCAGATACTCTTGACACGACCGTCGGGTTCGAGATCAAACACCGCGAGCGGCGTCGCGTCGATAAGGGTTTCGAGATAGACTCCAAACCGGTGCTTTGCGTCCGTCTCGGAGCGTCGCTTTTCCTCGATACGGTGAAGCGACTGAAACGCTCGACGAATCAAGACAAAAAGACCGAGAGCCGTCAGCGCTACGTACACCAAACCTTTCGCGGTCTGCACGGCCGCAAACGTCGAAGGTTCGCCGAAGATCGCTTCGGCAACCCAGTCCGAAACAAGAATCCACGCGGTACCGATCGCCGCGTACACCGCGGTGATCATAACCGCACGTGAGATGAACATCTTTCTTCGCTCGGGTTCTGTCGACACTGCTCGGGGGACCTCCGCGCCTTGATTGTACCCTTACGCGCCGCGGGTGAACAGCTATTCGATGACACCCGTAGCGCGCGCATGGTACACTCGAAACCCATATGGCTATACGGACAGGCTTGATCGGCTACGGCCGGAACGGAAGCACGATGCACGCGAACCCGATTTTCGAGCTCCCGGAGTTCGAGATGGTCGCCGTGTGCGACGTAGACAAGGCCGCGCGCGACGCGGCAGCCGCGCGGTTCGGCCGGCCGGTGTACGAGCGGCACTCGCAGATGCTCGAACGCGAGAATCTGGATTTTGTCGTGATCGTGACGTACAACCATCAGCACGCGCCGATGGCGGCCGAGTGTCTCGAAGCCGGTGTCGACGTGCTCGTGACAAAACCATGGGCGGTGGATCAGGCTGAAGCGGTGCGGATGATCGAGACCGCGAAGAAAGATGAAAAGCTGCTTCTCCCGTGGCTTCCGTCGCGGTGGGGCTGCCAACTCTTGAGGCTCCGCGAGATCATCGCCGCCGGCGAGATTGGAACGGTGTACCGGGTCGAGCGCCGCGTCACGACGTTCGGCCGGCGCGCCG
>PXBQ01000211.1 GCA_003566875.1 Spirochaetaceae bacterium
AACCGATCGCGCTACGCGCCCAGTAGCGCCGGCGCGTCGCGGCGCTGCCGACGAACTCACGGTACCGGATCGGATCGCTCTCGCGTTTCCGACCGGTCGGGCCACGATAGTCGGGAATGCCCGACTCGGTGCTGATTCCGGCGCCCGACAGCACCATCCCATTGCCGGGGCTAAGGAATTGCACCAGACTCTCAACATCGGCTGACGGTCTGTTCACGCCGTCCATCGTACGCGTCGTGCTCTGCCGTCGTCAACCGCTTCGCCGGTGAGCCGATAACTGTAGACGCGTTCACCGCATTTGGAGTCGTGGACGTCGCACGGTGCTTGCGGCGCGCGGCGCTGCGTCGTATCATGGCGCGTCCGGCGCCGGTTTGACCATGGCGCTCGATCAAGGGAGTAGGCGGTCCGGTATGGCCCTGTATAATCGATTACGACCGCGACGCCGTGTCGCGCGTTCCAGACGAGCCTCCGCCCGAACGTACTCGCTTGCCGACCTGCTCGCGCGCCAGCCGCGGACCGTTCAGAAGGTATCCGAGTACGCGATGTTACGCGCGTACCTTGAAAACTCGCCCGAACTCCGGCGAGTTCGAGTCACGAGCCGGACGTTCGCGGCGCTGAACTCCGCGAGGATCGGTCCTGACAACCTTGAAAACTACTTCCGGACGCGGCGACTTCCCCGACATCCGTTTGTGCCGACCTTTCTCACGGTGAAGTCTCGGTACGTCGCACATCGCGCTCGGCTCGCGGCCGAGCGAAAACGTTACATCATGGAGCGAATGCGCGCGCTCCCGACCCCGGTCGTCGATCTTGTTCGGTACCTCGGATACCTGGAGGAGTACTACAGTACAGCCGGCGCGCATCCCGTGTGGCAACGGAATCTGTTCCCTGCGACGAAGAAAAAAGTCGATGAGTACGCGCGGCTCACGCCGACCGCGTGGATCGGCGTCTTCCGTACGCATCTCGAACTGCTCGAGAAAAACTACCGGATGCACTCGACGACCACGACTGAGAGTCTGATCGCGTGTTTTGTGCTCGAGATGGTGCCCACGAGGATTCCTTCGGAGCGAGTCCCACCCGAATCCGTGAAAAGTCGGTACCGGTTATTGAGTCTACGGCATCACCCCGACCGCGGTGGCGACGCCGCTGCATTCCGCGCGATTAAGGCTGCTCGAGACGTGCTCCTGTCGAGCGACTTCTGACCGCGTCGTGTTCATCGCCGGCCTACATGAACAGCCCGGCTACGCTCACCATCGCGACCATGTAGAGAAAAGCCGCTATCAACGAGTATTTTTTGGCCTGGAGTTTCGCCTGCGGTACGGCTTTTTCCGGCTCGATGCCTTTTTTCTTCAGACGTGATGAACTAATTCTGAACCCGATCAGACCAACAACGAGCATCACCATGAGTACCGATATAAGTCTGAGAACTGAATTCAATGCCATTTTTCACCTCCGGAAATCGGGGTTCTCCCCGTTTGTCGATTTTTCGCTCGCACCGCAATCAGCTCCGAGAAGGCTTGAACTTTTTATTCAGGTACGGCACAAAAAGGTTCATCGTAAGAACGGCGAAAGTGGTTCCTTCCGTGAACACGTACTCCCCCGGAGTCTGCCAGCCCCACCAGCGCATGCTCATGATGATCAGGCCGATGCCGATTCCGAAAATTATCTGTCCTTTCTCAAACCGCGGCGAGGTCATCGGATCGGTCGCCATGAAGCACGCACCGAGCATGAGACTTCCCGCGAAAAAGTGGAACAACGGGTTTTGCCCCGCAATGATCGCGAGGACCAAAACCGTCGCAAACGCACTCGCGGGGATTCTCCACCGAACAAACCGTCGATAAACCAGGTACGCGAATCCAATAAGCAACATTAAAGACGATATCTCGCCGATTGTCCCCGGGATGAACCCCAGGAACTGGTCCAAGATCGACACGCCGGCCGTCGAGCCGGTTTCCCTCAGAATTTCCAGAGGCGTTGCCGCCGTCGTCAAGTCGACAGGCTGCCTCCACGGCAGAATCGAATCGGGAAACACGAAAAGGTAAAAAAGGCGTCCGAACATCGCCGGGTTGAAAAGATTCTTGCCGAGCCCCCCGAGAAGCTGTTTCCCGGCAATGATCCCGAAGACTGCCGATATACCGAGAGCATACAGTGGTGTCGAAACGGATACCGCAAGCGAAAGCAGGAGTCCCGTAATCGCGGCACTGCCGTCTTTGACGGTTATTTTCTTGCCGGTTAGCTTCTGAAAAATCGCTTCGGCCGCGACAGCCGAGATGACACCCGTCAGGATCAGAAACAGTGCCTGCAGCCGATACGCGTAGATTGCATACAAAGCAGCGGGCGTAAGAGCCATCAGCATCCCGTACATCATTTTCATGGTGACGTCCCCCTTGCAAACCGGTCATTCCACGGGCGGTTGACCGGTTTTGTGGATTCCGGTGTAACTTTTTCGGACACTTTATCGAAAGGCGGCGTCGGTGTACAGGGGAGGAGCAGTTCTAACTTTGGCAGGGGTGTGCCGGAACCCAACGCCGATTTCAGCATTTTCGTGTCGAAACGATACGAAAGAGCCCGAAAAAACTCGCGCTGTTCGACGCGTCGCGACTATCCAGGTCAATTTCGGATCTTGAGTACGAGCAAGGCGATCATCTTGGCGAGAATCATCGCTCCGAGCACGAACACGAGTGCTTTCTCTACCGACATGAAGAATGTCTCGAACACGATAAACACCAGCACGAGCGTGGTACCGGTGAGGAATCCGATCCGCTCCGCGCGCGCGACGTGGAGACGTTCGCGCTCGTCTCGCGCGGCTTCCCGGTACACGATACCCGCGTAAAGACCGTACACGACGATGAGCAGAACGATGACCGTTCGGTCCCAAAAGGCCGGCATCATCGCCTCGAGCGGGTTTACACACGTGATCAGAAGCAGGATCAGAATCGCCGAGAGATAGATCTCCGCCCACTCCTTTACGTTACTCCACATACCGAAACAGCTCCTCTACCGTCACTCCGAGCGCGCGAGCGAGTTTGAGCGCGAGCAAAATAGACGGCGTGTAGTTGCCGCGCTCGATCGCGATAATCGTCTGTCGAGTCACTCCGACGTCGGCGGCCAGCTGCGCCTGCGTGAGACTCGCGCTCGTCCGGTACTCGCGAAGATTTGATTCGACTCGTTCAGCCATGTTTCCGGTTTCCGTCGCGCATAAGGGCTCCCACGTCGTCGACAATCGTACTCGCACCTGAAAATAATGTCAAGTCTACTTGACAATCCGCGGAGTTTGGTTATTTTAAGTTCATTGTGTTTGACGATCGGCTCCGTACGGCAAAAGACACTCTTCTTCGCCCGTTTGTGCGGTCGGCGCTCGGAGCGCGGCTTTCCCCGAGCGCAGTCACCGTCGCCGGGTTGCTCGTCGGTCTCGGCGCGGCCGGTGCCGCTGCCGGCGCTTACTGGACGGCCGCGAC
>PXBQ01000166.1 GCA_003566875.1 Spirochaetaceae bacterium
CGCGACTCCGCGAGAACTAGACGCCGACCGCGTCGATATCCGGGTCGCCGGTACGTTCAACCACTGGGACCCTTTCGCGTACCGATTGTCGCAAAGACCGTTCGACTCAGTTGTATTCGAGACAACACTGCACCTGCGCCCCGGGCGGTACTACTACCACTTGATAGTCAACGGAGAACGTGTCACCGATCCTACGAACCCCAACATCGCGTACGGTCACGACGCGCAACCGGTTTCGGTTCTCGTGGTGGAATAACAAGCAGATCACAGCCGAACATTGACATCCCCGATTGTTCCCGCGTATCATTTTTCCGGACATCCATGCCTTTCGACTACCCGGTGCGCACGGTTTCCGTGCCACGTAGGAGTTATTACATGCAACCAATCAGCGAGAAGTACTACGACCACGCGATGCAGATGGTGAAGAATGCGGTGTACTCGGGTGTCGTCGACGAAAACTCGGTCTATCAGGAAGCCAACCTGAAAAACCGCGCGATTATCGACTCAATAATCGATGACCTGCTGCAACCCGGCTCGCGGATAGTGGGAATCGAGAATCTCGATAAACTCGCCGCGGAGTCCGACGCCGGCGCGTCGTGCCTTATTCTCATGGAACACTATAGCAACTTCGACATCCCCTGCCTGTTTTACCTGCTCAAAAACGGCAACGACGCGACTCGTGCGATCTCGGACAGAATCGTCGCGATGGCCGGAATGAAACTGAACGAGGACAGCCCGTTCGTCCAGGCATTCGCGGAGGCGTACACGCGCATCGTTATATACCCGTCACGCTCGCTCGAAACCGTAACCGACCCAAAAAAACGCGCGGACGAGCAACGTCGCAGCAACTCGCTAAATCGCGCGGCGTTGCGCGAGATGATCCGGTGTAAACACAACGGAAAACTCGTACTCATGTTCCCGTCCGGCACGCGATATCGCCCGGGCAAACCGGAGACAAAACGCGGCGTGAAGGAAGTCGATTCGTACGTCAAATCGTTCGACCAAATGGTCCTGATCGGTATCGCCGGCAGTATCCTGCGCCTGCATCCGTCGGGGGAAATGAGCAAGGATTACATCGAACACGACCGCGTCGTTTACACTGTCGGTCCGATCGTGTCGTGCAGGGATTTCCGGGACTCGGTTCGAGAGTCGATCCAGCCCGGCGCCGAACCGAAACAAGCCGTCGCCGACGCGATCATGGCCGAACTCGAGAAGCTGCACGAGTGGTCCGAGCAAGTTCGCGCCGGCGACTAATGCGCTCCCGACTCGGCGTTCAGCTCGGCCAGATCGGCCTCGAGGATCTGCCCCGCAAGCGCGAATCCTTCGGAGAAGAGCATTTCGGCGAACAACGTCGACTCTCCTTCGACTCGAATGAGCAAGCGTTCGATTCCCTTTCCGATCGCTGAGGTCCGGTACGAGTGCAGCATCGCGCGCGCGAGGCCGAGTCCACGGTACTCGGGGGTTACGTAGATCTGGAGAATTCGGCCGAACCTGGGGCCGCCCGCGACGGCTTCTTCGACGGCCCAGAGAAACGCCGCAAACTCCTCGGCTGGGGTCCGCGCGACCAGAATTACGGATTCCTCGGCGTCGACCTCAGGCGCCGAAGCACGGCTCAAGGATCGGTAATACGCGACGACCGCGTCCGACTCACCGTCGTACATCTCGCCGAACGCGGCACGATCGAGATCTTGTACCAGGCCGAGTTCACCGACGGTCGCTACGTCGACGACAAAGTCGCTGAACACAAGGTCTTCGGTGTCCTCGAACTCGAGCTCGACACGATCGAGCCCCGCGGTCTCGCGCATATCGTTGAACCACTCTACAACGATCCGCCGCATTTCCTTTTCTTTGAAGTTGAACCAGAGCCGTTCGATCTCTTTCCGTTCTTTTACCGTGTCCTTGAACTGCCGAAACACACCGCGTCCACTCGCGAGAATTTTTCGTAGCCTCTCACGGTAGATCGGATTTCGCAACGTTCCGACAAACCCCTCCATAAGGTTATAGCCGTCGACCGAACGCCACTCAGGAACGGGAATATAACGCTGCTCGCCCGTGTCGGACTCGTCGGCTTCTTCGGTGATCTCGAGCTCGGGCACGACGATGCCGACTCTCGTATCGACGTAGTACTCGGTATCCTGGTTCTCCATCCCAAAAATGACCTGGTCGACAAGCTCCGGTGTGAGTTCAAACGGCATTTTTTTCTCCCCTGGACTGTGCCAAACCGACTTGACCCCGAACGTCGTCACGCGCGACTCGTCGGGTCAACCGGGTCCGCCGATCGTACAACTCGATTTCACCGGTCGTACTCGTTTCACCGGTGACGACGATCCTGTACGGACACCCGACCATATCGGAGTCCTTGAACTTCGTCGAGATCGATTCACGACGATCGTCGAACAGTACGTCGTCGCCGAGTTCATCGGCGAGGCTCTCCGCGATCCTGTTCGCGGCGGCCGACGGTCCGATCGCCATGAGGTAACACCTATACGGCGCGAGCTCGGCCGGCCAGATGATTCCATCGGGATCGTTGTGCGAATCGACGACGGCGGCAATCACGCGTCCGATTCCGATGCCGTACGCGCCCATGTACGGATACAGTCGTTCCCCCGTATCGGTGTGGACAAAAAGCTCCATCGAACGCGAAAACCGGTCGCCCAGACGGAAGATATGGCCCAACTCGAGCGCTTTCTGTTCCCGCAAGAGTCCGCCACACTGGCTGCACGATCGCCCGCCTTTTACGCGCGCGATATCGGCGACCGTCTCAACCTCGAAGTCACGCCCGATATTGACGTTTATGTAGTGCAGATCGGTCTCGTTTCCGGCAAAGACCAGGTTCGGCGTGTCGGCGGCGATCCGATCGAGGACGATAACCATGTTCAGGTCGAGGCCGACAACGTCGCTGTCCAGGCCGATCGGTGAGAGATACTCGGGGATTAGGCCCAGACTCGAGAGCGCGTCGCGATCCGCCGGTCCGAGCACGGGCGATCCGATGACGCGCGAGAGCTTCTCCTCGCTGATCTCGTGGTCTCCGCGGACAACCGCCATCACGTATCCTCGCGCCGCGCGAAAAACGAGCGTTTTTGCGATGACCGAACGCGGAATACCGAGGAAATCCGAGACGCGCGCGGTCCCGTGGCATCCCGGCGTCGTAACCTCCGCGATCGGCAGCAGTTTGGCCGGACACGTCTCGGTCGCCCCTCTCGCGACATCACCGTTTGCCGCGTAGCCGCACGCGTCGCACACGATCACCGTGTCCTCGCCGAGATCGCTTGAAACCAGGAACTCGTACGCCTTGTCGCCGCCGATGTAACCGACACCGGCCTCGGCCGGGATCACGTCGAGATCGCACCGGGCGAAGAATTGTGCGTACGCCGAGAAGACCTTCGGGAAGAAGTTGTTGAGATCGGCAAAAGTCCGATGAAACGAGTAGCCGTCTTTCATCACGAACTCGCGCGCTCGAACGAGGCCGTACCGTGGGCGCGCCTCGTCGCGGAATTTCGTCTGGATCTGGTAGAAGAAGGCGGGCAAGTCACGGTACGACTTGATCCCGTCACGAACGAGCTCGATCACCGCCTCTTCGTGCGTCGGCGACAACACGAGAGTTCGACCGACGCGATCGGGAAAAACGACCATATCGCGCCCGACGGTCTCGAATCTGCCGCTCTTTTTCCATACCTCCGAAGGACTCACGACGGGAACCGAAACCTCGAGCCCGCCGAGCAGATCCATCTGTTCGCGCAGGAGGCGTTCGACGTTGCGCGCGACGCGCAGCCCAAGCGGAAGAAACGAAAAAAGGCCTTGCCCGATGCTTCGCACATACCCTCCACGCACGAGCAGCTCGTGCGCGCGCGACCGCACGCCGCGAGGTCTATCGCGAAGGGTCGGAATGAACAGGCGTGAGTACCTCACCGCGGTCTTTTTCCCATGTCCAGCATTGTACGGGCGGATTCGCGTCGGGTCAACTTTTTCCGTCGCCTCGGGCCGAACTTGACACGTGAACGCTTCATCCGCATAGTGATGGGACACCAGACATAACAGGAGAAATAAAAATGAGTTTGATCGAATACGTCGAAGCACGGCAGATACTCGATTCGCGGGGCAACCCGACAATCGAAGTCGAGGTGGTTCTCGAGGACGGATCCTCGGGCCGAGCTGCCGTGCCTTCGGGCGCGTCGACCGGCGAACACGAAGCGGTCGAGCTGCGCGACGGCGACAAGTCGCGATACCTCGGGAAGGGCGTTCTGAAAGCCGTCGAAAACGTGAACAACGTAATCGGCGCGGAGATCGAGGGGATGGACGCGCTCGACCAAGTCGCGCTCGACAGAGCCATGATCGACCTCGACGGAACCGACAATAAGAGCAAACTAGGCGCAAACGCGATTCTCGGCGTCTCGATGGCCAACGCGCGCGCGGCGGCCGATTTCCTCGGTGTTCCGCTGTTCAAGTATCTCGGCGCGTACCACGCAAATCTGCTTCCGGTTCCGATGGCAAATATCATCAACGGAGGCTCGCACGCGGACAACTCGGTCGATTTCCAGGAGTTCATGGTCATGCCGGTCGGCGCGCCGGACTTCCCGGAAGCGCTTCGAATGATCACCGAGGTGTTCCATACGCTCAAAAAGGTCCTGCACGACAAGGGATACAGCACGGCGGTCGGCGACGAGGGAGGGTTCGCGCCTAACCTCAAATCGAACGAGGAAGCCGTCGAAGTCATCATGCAGAGCATCGAGAAAGCCGGCTACAAGACCGGTGTCGACATCATGATCGCGCTCGATCCCGCCGCGAGTGAGTTCTACGACGCGAAAAGCGGGAAGTACGTCTTCAAAAAGTCGGACAAGCGAGAGCTCACGTCGGACGAGATGGCGTCGTACTGGGCCGAGTGGGCCGGAAAGTATCCGATCATCTCGATCGAAGACGGCATGGCCGAGGACGACTGGGACGGCTGGAAGTTACTCACCGAGAAGATCGGAAAATCGGTTCAGCTCGTCGGCGACGACTTGTTCGTGACCAATACAAAGAGGCTTGCGACCGGTATCGAAAAAGGGATCGCAAACTCGATCCTCATCAAGGTGAACCAGATCGGCACGCTGACCGAGACGTACGAAGCCGTCGAGATGGCGAAGCGTGCGGGTTACACCGCGATCGTCTCGCACCGCAGCGGCGAAACCGAAGACGCTTTCATCGCGGATCTCGTGGTCGCTCTCGAGACCGGGCAGATCAAGACGGGCTCGCTCTCACGGTCGGACAGGCTCGCAAAGTACAACCAGCTTCTCCGAATCGCCGATCTACTCGACACGACCGCCGAGTACCCGGGCATCAAGGCGTTCTACTCGATAAAGCGGTGACCCGAATCGGTCACGTGCGCCAAAACCACAGTGTGCGAGCGAATCCGGCCGACCGCCGGATTCGCTTTTTTTTCTGTATTCACTTTCCAAGCAGGCTGAGGTTCTATGCCTCGACCACGAAGGACGAGTAAAGGTCTCGGCACTCGCTCCAACGCGAGTAACACGCGGTGACGTGAGCACCCGGCGGGCCCGAATGTAACCACTTCTCGAACGCCTTCAGCTTGCTTTCTTCACCCTCGCACTCGACGTGTACGCTTCCGTCGGGCTCGTTCCTGATCCACCCTTGGATATCGAGCGTGTTCGCACGAGAGCTCGCGTAGTACCGAAAGCCCACGCCCTGCACTCTGCCGTGAATATCCGCCTTTAGTGTTTTTCGTGCCATCAGCGTCGTTCCCATGCGACTCCGTCGGTAACACCATCGTACGTCGCGCCGCGGCTCACGAAGAGCCGGTATCGGCGAGGCGTTCGGCGATCATCGACTCGAGGTCGGAGTAGTCGAACGGCTTGTACAAAACATCGAACGGAATCGGAAACTCCGGTCGGAGGAATCCGCTGGTTATGAGTACTTTCTGATCCGTGCAGTACTTGTCGAGAAATTTGATCCAGTAGTCACCACCGAGAATATCCATTCGATAGTCGGTAACGATCAAATCGACTTGATGGTCGATCAACTGTTTGATCGCCCCAACGCCGTCGGATGCGACGAGAACGGTATACCCTTTTTTCAAGAGGTAATCCCGCAGAGTCAAACGAATCGCGTCTTCATCCTCCACGATCAGAATCACATGTGTGCTTTTTAAATCGCTCATTGTGCGGCCTCGATTACGCACCGGATCGTTTCTTGACGGCCTCGTTGATAACGCGCGAGAGCTCGTCGAACTTGACCGGCTTTGCGATGAACGCGTCCGCGCCGTCGGCGAGGATCGAATCCCGTTCCTTCGCCGCATCCAGCCCCGATATCGCGATAACGATCGGATTCTGGAGTCCGGCATCGGCCTTCACGGTCCGGCAGAGTTTGTGCCCGTCGACGCCGGGCAGATCGATGTCGAGCAAGATCAATCCCGGTTTCGACTCGGCGATTACCCGTCCCGCGTCAAATCCGTCGAATGCCTGAAGAATCGTCCGGTTCTCGTACTCTTTTTCGATGTACTGTTTCAGGAGATCGTTAAAGTCGTGGTCATCGTCGATGATCGCGATTGTCTGAATCGACATCTGTTTCTCGAGGATCTTCTCGAGTTCTTCCGGCATTCGCATGCCGCGTGAGTGCAAAAACTCCACGAGATCCTCCGAGTACACCCGGTACTGTCCACCCGGCGTTGTGAACGCCTTCAGGTAGCCATTTTTGATCCAGTTAATCGCGGTTTGATTCACTACGCCGCAGATGTTCGCGACTTCCAGCGCCGAAAAGATTCGGACTTTCTTGTCTGTACGTGCCATATATAATCCTTTGGGAACCGAATAACTACATTCCCTAAGCCAATTCTACGGTAAATATATCCATAATGTCAACGTATTTTTTGGGTTTTCACGAGAAGTTCGGCATCGACATTGGACAAAGTGATACCTTCCTGCAACTAAAAGATATCGCGAATATCGGCGTGAGTAAAGCCTTTTCGTAGTAATCGTGCGCTCAACTCTTCCTGCGTCATCGAACGGGATCTTAGGATCTTGTCGGTCGCGCGGCGGAGCGCCCACGTTCGAACCTCCGGGTTGTCGGCGATAAACGACTCGACGGCGGACTCGGCTACGTCGGGACTCACGCCACGCCTGACGAGCCCCGCCACCAGCGCGCGCGGCCCTTCGGCGGCACGCCGGACCCGCGCGTTCAGCCAGACCTCGCTGAAACGCGCGTCGTCAACGATCCCGTCGTGTTCCAGCTCATCGAGTACCACCCTGACGGTCTGCGCCGCGTACCCGCGAGCGCGAAGTTTGCTCGCAAGAGAATCGCGCGACTGCTCGGCGCGCCCGAGCAGAGCAAGAGCACGCTCGCGGCACGCGGGCGGCTCGACCTGAAGAACGTACGCGGGCAGATCTTCAGCGACGATCACACTCCCGACCGAGAGTTCATCGTCGGAATGTGCAATCATAAAAAAAGAGGAACCATCCGAAAGGTGAACTTCACGTTCACCCCACGGCGTTCCTCTTTTCGTGATCCCAGTAACCGAAAGAGTATCGTTATCGTTTTGAGAACTGGAACTTTCGTCGTGCACCGGGCTGGCCGTACTTCTTCCGCTCGACCATCCGTGGGTCCCGCGTCATGAATCCGTTAGCACGAAGCGTAGTCAGGTTTGCATCGTCATGGGCGACGAGCGCGCGTGAGATGCCGTGCCGGATCGCTCCCGCCTGCCCCGTCAATCCACCGCCGACGACGTTCACTTTGACATCGTACCGCTCGTCGTTGTCGGTAACGCTAAGCGGCTGTCGCAACACGTAGACGTGCTCTTTGCTGCCGAAGTACTCTTCGACGTTGCGCCCGTTCACGGTGATAGTACCTTTTCCGAGCGACAGATAAACTCGCGCGACCGAAGTCTTGCGACGGCCCGTTCCATACCCTACGTAATCAGCCACAGTCTATTCCTCCGCACTCGTCGGCAGCTCGATCTTCTCCGGTTTTTGCGCTTCATGCGGGTGTTCCGGGCCGACGTATACTTTCATGTTTGTAAACAACTTTCTTCCCATTCGGTTCTTCGGGAGCATTCCACGGACGGCGTGCTCAACCGGAAACGCGGCGTTCTTTTTGAGCGCCTTCGCAAACGGCGTTGCGGTGATTCCACCCGGGTATCCGCTGTGCCGGTAATACGTCTTTCCGGATCTCTTGCGCCCCGTCACGGCGATTTTTTCGGCGTTCACGACGATGACGTAATCGCCGAGTTCCTGATACGGGGTGAACTCCGGCTTATGCTTACCGCGAAGAAGAGTCGCGACCTGCACTGCAAGCTTTCCAAGAACGACGCCGTCGGCGTCAATCACGTACCATTTCCTCTCGACATCTTGTGGTTTTACTACTAGTGTTTTCATTCCATTATCCAAATCTATTCTAGGCACCGCGAAAAACCGCGAGGCAGGCGGTGATCTTTCCACGGCACGGGAAAAAAGTCAAGACCGCCCGGATGCCAATCTGCCGGCATCCGCTGTTCCCGCGGTTTCTTTTACTTCTCGCCCTCGGCCTTCTCTTCGGCTTCTTCCTTCTTCGCCTCGATCTTGTCCTTGATGTCCGCGATGCCGATGAACACGGCGATCAAACCGATGAACGCCGCGATGAGCGGAACCCCACCTTTCAGGAAATCGACGACGTACGCACCCCAACCCAACGACCAGTCGACCGGGAGTACAGAGTAGACGGCGAACAAGACGAAAACGATCCCAACCAACAATGCAACCATACAGTCCTCCACATTCTCCGATTTAACGACCACCGTGCGACAAACGCCCACTCTCCGTGATTCTGCGCGAGGCATTTTCCAGATAGATTAGCGATTTTCAGCGCGTTGTCAACTCCCGTTACCGAGACCTTCTTCGGAGTATCACGATAAGAAACCCGACCGCGATAAACGCTGTCGGGAAGACGGTCAACAGTACCTCAAAAACCGGTATCCCGGCAATAGATATTGGGGCGATACGAACGATTCCAAAGGCCTCGAGTGTCGTAAGAACCGCTTCGCCGTACGCCACGATAGTCCCGAGGATCACGAAAACCCACGCGGTGTCGCGCGTTCGCGCCCATAAAAGAATCGCGAGAAACGTCGCGACAGCGCCGACGCCGAGTCGAGCGAGTATAACGACCGCCTCTTCGTACGGCATTACCGTTCCTCCCCGGTTGTGTTCGGACCTTTTTTTTGTCCTGACACCGCGGCCGCGTACGCGTCGCGTTCTGCGCGGGTCGCCTCGGACGCCGCGCATGACGGTCTCGGATACCGCGGGTTTATAAGGATACCCGATTCCAGACACCGTGTGAACACGGCTGCGTACGCCTCGGAAGAGCACACCGGGCAGAGGTACGGACCCTGCTGCCGAAACACGGTTTTGACGGCGGGCCACTCGATCTCGATCGGGGCTAACGTCGCAAAAACCGAGAGCGAGTGCCGCAAACCCGCGAGAAACGGCGGCGGGGCGTTGTCGCCGACCGGCAGTTCGGTCTGCGACACGACGAGTTGTGGTGCGAACGCACCCGGGAACGGAAGAAGCGGCAGCGCGATCTCGGCCCGAGCCGGTCGCTCGAGAAACGGGCGGATAATCCACACGCACGCAAGGTCGCGTGCTGGGTCGCACGCAAGGTCGCGTGCTGGGTCGCACGCAAGGTCGCGTGCTGTGGCGCACGCAAGGTCGCGTGCTGGGTCGCACGCAAGGTCGCGTGCGGGGTCGCTTAGGTCATCGTACGAGACGGGACGTCCCCGAGTTGCGGCGATCGCGTCGAGAGCGTCCGGCATCGTCGGATACACCGCCGCGTATCGGTACTCGGGGAAAACCCGCTGCGCGGCTCGAAGCACCGAGTCCGTGAAACGGCTCGGATACGAGACCAGGAGCCCTTTCTCAAACGAGTTTTTGATGTGACGCGTCAACGTCCCGGGCCGATGACCGAGAATCGCGCGTCCGTCGTCGGCGTGAAGATCGAGGTACCGACGACCGGTTTTGTCATAGAGGTACCTGCCGCGCGCGCGTGTGAACCGTGGGATCATCGCGATCAACCTCTCCTCACTCACTCGGCATCACCTTCTCGAGCCGCGCGTACTTCTCGAGGAAGCGCGCGTCACGACCGGACTCGAAACGTACGACGAACACGCGCTCGCCGCGCGTGAACTCGGTCGAGACGACGACGCCGGTACCGTACTCGTCGTGGTACACGTACGTCCCCGGAGGAAACTCACCGTGCTCGGCTGCCGGGGCGCGCTGCGGTGCGAATCCGGTCGGACGCGAAGAGTACAACCCGCGCGCGGGTCCGCTCGTGCCGTCAAGAGTTATCCGTTCCGACGGAATCTCGCGGAGGAATCGCGACGGCGTACACTCCAGCGTCATTCCACGAACGCGCCGAAAACGACACGTCGTCAGGAACAGTTCGTTGCGCGCGCGCGTGATCGCGACGTACAGAACCCGGCGCTCTTCCTCGATGTCGTCCTCGGTGCCCTCCGCCCGGGGAAAGAGCCCGTCCTCGAGGCCCGTAACGATCACTCGATCGAACTCGAGTCCTTTCGTGTTGTGCATCGTAATCAGCGTTACGAGTGGTATTTCGGCTTTGGCTGCTTCGTCCGTGTCGGGGTCGACGGTCCGACTCGCGTCGAGCTCGATAGTCTCGAGAAATTCGACGAGACCGTCGGCCGTCGCGGGGTAGATCGCGGCGGCGTTGATCAACTCGTCGAGATTCGCGCGTCGTTGCGTCCCGGCGACCTCGTCCTGTTGCTCGTGAAAGGTCGCGAGCCCCGACTCGGTGATCGCCGCTTCAAGCGTCGCCGAGAGCGATCCGGATCCGAACGTCGCACGAGCCGCCGCGACCGCGCCGAGGAACGTCTTCACGCCGTCGCGCGCGCGGCGCGATGCGGTATAGCCGCCCTCGGCGGCCGCAGCGAGAATGTCGCCGTCGTACGCGTGTGACTCCGACACGATCGCGTCTATCGTCGCGGGGCCGACGCCGCGCGTCGGTTTGTTCACGACTCGCCGGAACGCCACTTCGTCGCGTGGGTTCGCGATCGTCTTCAGAACCCCGAGCGCATCCTTGACCTCTTCTCGTTCGTAGAATCGAACCGAACCGACGATACGGTACGGGATCCCGGCCTTCAGAAACTCGGTCTCAAAGAGGCGGCTCTGCGCGTTTGTCCGGTACAGGATCGCGGTCTGCGTGTCGTTCCTGGATCGGATGAGATTCTTGCAGTACTCGACCTCGTCGTTCTGATCGTACAGCACCGCGAGGCGCGGAAGTGGCCCATCGGGACGACGGGTCCAGAGTGTCTTTCCGAGACGGCCTTCGTTGTTCCTAACGACGTCGGAAGCGAGACCGAGAATCGCGCCCGACGACCGGTAGTTCTCTTCGAGCCGGACGACCGTCGTCCCTGGGAATACTTCCGGAAAGGAGAGAATGTTCCGAACCTCTGCACCGCGAAAACGATAGATTGACTGATCGTCGTCGCCGACCACGCAGAGATACGTCTCTTCGCCCACGAGCTCCCGAAGAAGCAGGTACTGCGCGACGTTCGAATCCTGATACTCGTCGACGAGAACCGCGCGGTACCGCGACTGGATTCGGGCCTTGATCTCCGGATTCTCACGCAAGAGTCTGATCGGCAGCAGAATCAGGTCACCAAAATCGACGTTACCGATCTCGCGCAACCGTTTCTCGTACGCGCGGTATCGTTCGGCAAACTCCGGGTCGGGCGATACGGCGCTCAGGTCGTCGGCGGGAGAGAGTCCGTAATCCTTCGCGCGCGAAATTTTCGTCGCTAGCCGTCCGAGACTCGAGCGGTTTTCGTTCGGGTAGATCGTGCGCAGAAGTGTTACGACGTCATCGTCGTCGTAGATCGTGAAACCCGGTGAGATTCCGACGTGAGAGGCGTTTCTCCGCAGTAGCCACGCGCCGAAAGAGTGAAACGTCCGGACCATCGCGTCGGCGGCGGCGGGGACGATCCCCGCCGCGCGTTCGCGCATCTCCGCGGCGGCACGATTCGTGAACGTCACCGCCAGGATTGAGTACGGAGTGTAGCGAAGCTCGTCGATCAGGTACGCGATCTTCACGGTGATCACGCGCGTCTTGCCGCTACCGGCGCCCGCGAGAATCAGCAGAGCCCCCCCCGAGTGCGTCACCGCTTCGTACTGCGGGTCGTTGAGGTCGAGCAGATACTCGCGACGGTCTGCCTCTCTCACGACGCCTCCCGAGTGAGCAGCGCGGCCTCGAAATCAACGCCGGTCCGGCGGATGATGCGCGCGCGCACGACACTCCCGGGCCGCGGGCACTCGCCTGCGTAGCGCAGCACAACCGCACCGTCGACCTCCGGTGCGTGCATGAATCCGCGCCCGAGAACGATCGACTCGCCGATCACCGGCTCCTCGACGAGCACATCGATCTCGCGACCGACAAACCGGCCGAGCCGTTCACCGACGATCTCGGTCTGAAGGTTCTCGAGCTCGATGCGGCGCTGTTTCGCCACGCGCTTCGCGACGCGACTGCGTCCGCGCGACGCGCGGTACGCCGGGGTGCCTTCCTCGGACGAGTACTCAAAGACACCGAGCCACTCCACGCGCGCCTCGGCGACGAACTCGCGCAACTCAGCAAAAGCTTCGTCGTCCTCGCCGGGAAACCCGACGATCAGGCTCGTGCGCACGACCGCATCCGGGAGTTCGCCGCGTATCCACCGAATCAACTCCGTATGCGACTTACGGTCTCCGGGGCGTCCCATCGAACGCAAAACACGCGTCGACGCGTGTTGAATCGGGATGTCGAAGTACGGCACGACACGATCGTCGTCGTGCATCACCCGGATGAGTTCCTTTGGAAAGCGCTCGGGATAGACGTACAACGGTCGTATCCAGAACTCACCGGGAATTTCGAGAAGCCGCCGGATCAGCGAGACGATCTCGCGCCCGTCGCGTTTATCGCGCCCGTACGATCCGAGATCCTGCGCGATCAGGTTAATCTCTTTGATGCCGCGAGAGACAAAGAGCCGCGCCTCGGCGACGATTACATCGGGATCCCGGCTCCGCAGTCGCCCCCGAATAAGAGGGATCGCGCAGAACGCACAAGAGTTGTCGCACCCGTCGGCGACCTTGATGTACACGCTTCCCGCCGGCGACAACAATCGTCGCCGGTCGCCGACAACCTCGGACGTCACCGCCTGTTCACTCGCCTCGACTCCTGCAACGGGCGGCGCGACTGACACGGGATTTCGTTGATTGGCCGCGATCAGGTCGAGAAACGCGCCGATTCCGCCAAGATCCCGGTTGCCGAACACGCCGTCGAGTTCGGGCATCTGCTGAGCGAGATCGTCCGCGTATCGCTGCGACAGGCATCCGGCCATCACGATGGTTCTCCCGGGGTAGGCGGTTCGAAATCCGAACGCGGTGTCGATCGACTCCTTCTTAGCTGGTGCGATAAAACCACACGAGTTGACGATTATGACGTCGGCCTCGTCCGACGGTGACTCGCGCCATCCGTCGGCGACGAGCGAAGAGATCATCGTTTCCGAATCAACCTGGTTTTTTGCGCATCCGAGGCTCTCGATGTGGAAACTGCGCTGCGAACTCGTGCGGGACACGGCGTCAATACATCGGTCTCAACTCCAACCGTTGTACACGGTCGGACTCGGCCCACGTCAGGAAACCCGCGGTCGCAGCGCCCGGGGCGCCAAGCGAGACAGCAGCGTCGGTCCGGTCGGGTCTTTGCACCTGCATCGTGACCGATCCCGCGTTAGTCACCCAAAACCGGATCGACTCCTCGAACACGGCCGACGCGGTCTGACCGCTTTGGTAGTACGCTTCCGAACGCCCTTCTCCGTCGGTCTCGTACCGGAACATCGCGGGCGCGTCGAATCGGAGCGAGACGGGTACGGGACCGCGTGCCTGCGACTCGAACAACACGACGGTGTCGCGTACGCGGTCGGGGCGATTCGTCGATCCGACGGCTTCTGGAACCGGGTCAGGATCGGCGCTCTCGGGCACACCGACTCCGACCGGCGACTCTATCGTACGATCGAACCGGACAACTACCGCCGGCGGTTCGGCCCCACGGACGATCTCGCGCACGAGGATTCTTATGTCGCCACGCCCATCGTTATTTATGTCGACGACCATTTCCGACCGCTCGTCGATGGCGTGCGAACCGTACGAGGTTTCGATCGTTACGGCATCTTCGATCCGCGCGAACGTCACCGTGTACGTCACGTCGTGGACCGGAATCTCGACGGCGTCATTCTGTTGAAACCGACGTTCGAGAATTCCGGACTCGAACGCGTACACCGACGCTGTCGGCACGACGAGCTCGGTCCCGGCGTCGGGTCGAGAGAACCTGATCACTCCTGTGTCGATCAGATAGTACAGACCGAACGCAACCCCGCCGATCAGCAAAATCAAAAACACAGTGAGCACGACAGGGCCCGACCGCCGGCGCACGATGAGTTCATCGATCGGCGGCGGCTGTTCCTGAAGTTTGATGTTGCGATAAAGGTTGACGATCTCCTGCGAGTCGAGTCCCAGGTACTCGGCGTACGTCCTGAGAAAACCGAGAAGGTATGACTCTCCGGGAAACGTGTCGAAGTCTTCAGACTCCAGAGCTTCTATGTATCGACGCGTGATATGCGTATCGCGCGCGACCTGCTCGACCGACAAACCCTGTTCTTCGCGGAGGCCTTGTAGTTTTGCTCCAATCGATTCCATTCTACGCGTTCCGATCGAGCATCAGCCACCGTCGCGGTCAAGCTCGAAGATAAAGTTTTCAAAGACGTTCGCTGTCGGTGGATTCTCAAACTCAAATTTCTC
>PXBQ01000340.1 GCA_003566875.1 Spirochaetaceae bacterium
CGCTCAGAACTGCCAGTCGATCGTTTCTTCGAAGTGCTGAAATTCTACGAGCCGTCCTTCCGGGTCTGTGATGAAAAAGTGGTAGATGTTAAAACGCTCATTGTAGAGCGGAGCGGCCGGAGCAAGATCCCGGTAGGCCTGGTACTGTTCGTCCACGTGCGCACGGTCGGGGTAGAAAAACGTCAGGATCTGGTCGCCCACGATAGCCTTTTCGCGGCGGCAGAAGCCGAACAGGAAGTCATCCTTGCGGTAGATGCGGCACGCCCCCTGATCCAGCCACAAGACGGCTCCCAGCCGTTCACCGTAGAACGCGTCGATCGCCGTCATGTCGGCGGTGTAAAAAAAGGTCATCCCGGCCATAATCCATCCTTTTTCGTGCCGGCATTACGGCAGTGTACCCCAAAATGCGAGCGGGTTTATGCGCCGAATCCCACTATTGCGATCACCGGCCGAAAATCCTTACCAAAGAAGTTTCAGTCCGAACTGTGTAAACTTTCTGAACTCACGATCCTTACTAATGAGTCCCATGTTTCGTGAGATCGATTGCCATATGAGCATCCTGTCAAATGGATCCTTATGAGCCTGGTTTGCGAGATTGTGATACGTGATCGCTTCTTCCGGTGTCAGGCTTATCAACTCGAATTTCATCTTCTCGGCCAAAGGGATCAACTCTTCCGGTTTCAAAGAATCGAGGTCCAGTTTCTTGATTCTTGTTTTGATCGATATTTCCCAGAATGAAACGGCACTGACATAGATATCGTTCGCCGGGCTCTTGATCGTCTCACGTGCCTTTTTTGACAGATTTTTTGTTTCCGAAAGAGCCCACAAAAACGAATGTGTATCAAGCAAATACTTCACTCTAGCCCCAAAAACTCTTCCTCGGTCATCTTGAAATCGTCGGCAAACGTGATTTTGACCTTTCCTTCTAGTATACCGATTTCCCTCTCGGTTTTGTCATCCGGATCAGAGAACGGAACTATCATTGCGACAGGTTTCTTCTTTTTCCCGTAAAGGATGCCGTATGATTCTCCCGACTTCACCCTCTCAAGGACTTCAGAAAACCGAGCCTTCAACTCTCCCACGGCCAGTGTCTTCATGAGATAAATTTACGCGATTCGATTTTTCTTGTCAAGTTGTCAAGTACCGCTCATGTCTCCCCGCCGCTCACCTCGCGTACGCCTTGATGCCTCGCAGGACCGCGGGGGCCTGGCGCGCGAGGATGCGGAGGCGCAATGCGTCGCCGCGGGCCGGGCTCACCGGGATGATTCGCTGCGCGCCGATCGTCGTGCCGCGTGTATGTTCGTACCAGTGTGAGCCGAAGCGCAGATCGACCGCGAAGTCCTCGATGCGCTGGCCAAACCGGATCGCCTCCTCGAGCCGGATGCCGCCGACGTCGACGCGGCGGCCGAACTCGAGAACGATCTCGGTGGTCCGCTCGGGTGCGGCCCACCACGTATCGGGATCGTCGTCGGTCAGAGCCGCGAGCGGCCCTTCGCCGCGGCCGCGCAGCACGTCGATCGCCTCGAAGGCCTCCATACGCGCGCGCAGGCGCCGCAGGGCAAGGACGTCGCTCTCGGGGATCAGACCGCGCCGGTCGGGGGTGAGGTTGAGCAGCATACCGGCGCCGCGGCCGACGCTTGCGAGCCACATTGCGAAGAGCGTGTCGTCGCCGTGCGGCCGCTCGTTCGGGTGCCAGAACCAGCCCGGGCGGATGCTGACGTCGACCTCGACCGGGCGCCAGACGGTGCCGTCCGGATCGCCTTCGGCGAGGCGCTGCATGTCGTCGACCATTCCGGGAGCGAAGCCGACCGGCCGCACCTTCGACCAGCACGTCGTTCCGACAAAGCCGCTCTCGTTGCCGCACCACCGGATGTCGGGCCCCGCGTCGCTGAACGCAACCGCATCGGGCTGGTGCTCACGACACATCGCCCAGAGCTCGTCAAAACGATAGTAGCTGCGCGCGTCGATGCGCCGCGTCTCGCGCGCGCCGCCGTAGTACCCGTCGCCGCCGTTCGCACCGTCGAACCATAACTCGCAGAGAGGGCCGTACCGGGTCAGTAGTTCACGCCACTGCGCGTGGAACGCGTCGACGTACGCGGGGCTGCCGTACTCGGCGTGGTTGCGGTCCCACGGCGAGCAGTAAACCCCGAAACCGATGCCGCCGGCGCGGCACGCATCGGCCAGTTCGCGCACGACGTCGCCGTGTCCGTTCCGGAAAGGAGAGCGCGCGACCGAGTGCGCCGTCGTCGCGCTCGGCCAGAGGCAGAAACCGTCGTGATGTTTGGCCGTCAGGATCAGCGCGCCGAGGGCGCCGGCTTTCGCCGCGGCGACCCACTGCGCGCAGTCGAGCTCGCTCGGGTTGAAGAGCTCTTCGCGTTCATCGCCGTAACCCCACTCGCGATCGGTGAACGTGTTCACCGTGAAGTGGATGAAACCGTAGAGCTCGCGGCGGTGCCAGGCGAGCTGCGCGGGACTCGGGACCGCGCCGTGCGGCTGAGGGCTCGACATCGTGATTCCTCCCGGAAGTGGTTGATAACAGTTGGTCATACCCAAGTTACACTGATGTCATGATAACCACAATCGCGCTTTCCGATCGCTTGACGCCGGCACAATTCTTCACCGTCACGAGCGAAGCCATGGTACAATCGTCGTAATGAGACAGCACCGGCGGCTGCTGCCGTTTTACCTCTCGTACGCGGTCGGGCTTATCGTTCCGATCATCCTCGGTTCTCTCTTCTACGCCCGGATGGTCGAGCTTGCGGAGCGATTCACGGAGTCGCAGATCGAGTACGTCGTGGAGGAAGTCGGTCGTGGCATCGAGTCGGTCTACCGCGACGTGCAGTTCATCGCCTCTCAGGCAGGCCTCAACTCGGCGCTCGTGCGGCACGCCGGCACCACGTATCGCGGCGAGCGCGAAACGCTGGCTGCGCTGCTCGATGTCGAGGTCGGGGACGCGACGCTCGCGATCGCGACGCGTAACCGGTTTGTGCGCGACTTCTACCTCATCCTTCCCGCGAACAGCACCGTGTTTAGCACTCAAAATCGGTTTTCGATCGACTCGCTTTTTCGCTTTCAGATCGGTGATCCGACCGTCAACGTGGAAGAGTTCCTCGGTCGGATCTCGACGGAGGACTACGCCTTCCACTGGACCGCCGGTTACGTGCGTCCCGACCCGGCCCCGGAACGGCCGGAGGATTTGCTGCTGCTCCACACGTTCCGGCCGCTCGCCGCGGCGCGCGGCGTCTTCGTGTTCGTGATCGATCGTCAGGAAATCGACCGCGCGCTCGGTGGGATCGACGCCGACGCGGGCGGCGTGTTCGTGCTACGAGACGCCGGCGGCTCGACCATCCACACGGCGTACCGGACGGCGGCGGGTTTTGACGCCGATCAGGCAGTGCGGCTCGTGGAGCGCAAACACGAGATACCGGACCGTCGTTCGCCGTCGGTGCA
>PXBQ01000022.1 GCA_003566875.1 Spirochaetaceae bacterium
AATCGGTCATCCCGAGTCCAAGGTTCCATTCTTTGAGTTTCTCTTTGATCTCGAGCAACGATTTCTTGCCGAAGTTTCGCGTTTTTGCGATATCATCCTCGGTTCGCATCGTCAAGTCCCCGATGCTCTTAATGTTCGCGTTTTTCAAGCAGTTACTCGATCGGACCGACAACTCCAGTTCCTCAACGGGTGTCTCCAACAGATTTCGAATCCGCTCTTCTTCCTCATCAATATCGTCATCTCCGAATATGTTGTCTTCGTCGAAGTTGATAAAGATCGTAAAATGGTCCTTTGCGATTTTCGCTGCCTCAGCAACCGCATCTTCGGGCTTGATCGTCCCGTCGGTCCAGACCTCGAAAATAAGCTTGTCGTAATCGGTTCTTTGCCCGACACGCGTCGGCTCGATCTCGTACTTGACACGACGAATCGGAGAAAAAACCGAATCGATCGGAATCGTCCCGATCACCTCGATGTATTTCTCGTTCATCTCCGCGGGAACGTATCCTCGCCCCAAATCGATCTGAATCTCGATCTCGATGCTCGCGTCGTCCATGAGCGTCATCAAATGCAGGTCTTTGTTGCTTACAACGACCGTATCGTCGGTTTCTAACTTCCCGGCCTTGACTTCACCTTTCCCCTTGAGTTCAACCAGAATCGTCCTTTGTTCGACTTCGTTCGGCAGAGCCACTTGCACCTGTTTCAGGTTGTCGATCACGTCCGGCGTATCTTCTACAACTCCGTCGATCGATTCGTACTCGCTAGAAAGGACGTGCGCAGTCCCTTCTTTGTCAAAACTCGTGATTCGCACCGCCGTAATCGCGTATCCTTGAATCGACGACGTCAGAACTCGCCGAAGAGTGTTCCCGATCGTCGTGCCGAAGCCTCGCTCAAATGGATATGCGATGAAACGCCCATACGACGCGGTTACCTCACTATGCTCAAACGTGATTCCTTTTGGCTTCTTGAAACCTTTCAGCAAATTTTTTCGCGCCATTCGTCTCCTTCCTCCTGTACAGTCGTACCAGGACCCGCATACGACGGCCGAACGGAACTCGGCCCCATGTCCCACATCGAGTGCGGCTAGTTTCGCCGCACCTTCCGTGGTCGACACCCGTTATGCGGGATCGGAGTCACGTCCTTGATCGTCTTGACTTTGAGCCCGAGACCACCGAGTGACCTGATCGCCGACTCACGGCCGACGCCAGGCCCCTTCACGTAGACGTGAACCTCGCGCAGTCCCACGTCCATCGCTTTCTGGGCAGCGGCCTCCGCGGTCGTCTGCGCGGCGTACGGTGTAGACTTTTTAGCTCCACGGAAACCGAGCGTTCCTGCACTGGCCCAGGAAATCCCGTTGCCGCCGAGGTCGGTCACCGTCACGATCGTGTTGTTGAAGGTCGCCTGAATATAGACGTTGCCCTCGTAAACGGATTTTTTTTCTCTTTTCTTCTTCGTCTTTGCCACAATTAGCCTCCGGGCTCACCGCAAAATCAAAACTTCCGTTACCGGAAAATAGACTCGATACTAGACGGCCTTTTTCTTACCGGCAACCGTCTTCGGTTTACCCTTCCGTGTTCGTGCGTTCGTCCGTGTCCGCTGCCCTCGAACCGGCAGTCCGCGCCGATGGCGCAGTCCCCGATAACACCCGATGTCCATGAGCCGTTTGATGTTCAGCGAGACTTCCGTCCGCAAGCGGCCCTCGATCGTGTGTTCGTTTTCGATGACAACGCGGAGTTCGTTAACCTCGTCCGCGGTCAAGTCGTTCATTCGTTTTTCGGTATCAACACCGGTCTTTTTGCATATCGCCCGCGCCGATGACCGTCCGATACCGAAAATATAAGTTAACGCGATGTCCACGTGTTTATTCGGTAAGTCTATACCTGCAATACGCGCCATATCGGCCTCCTATTTCTGCCTTTGTTTGTGTTTCGGGTTCACACAAATAATCCGAACAACCCCGAACCGCTTGATGACCTTACACTTGTCACACATCGGTTTTACACTCACACGTACTTTCATTTCTCGGTCCTTTTATAGGTTACGGGAACGTATCCGTCCCTTCTTCGTCAATCCTTCGTGGTGATGCATCCGAAGATGCCCTTCGATCTGCGACATGAGATCAAGGTCGACGCCGACCATAATCAGAAGCGATGTTCCACCCATCAAGAATGCAACCTGAATCGGAAATCCGAAAAGCTGCTGCACAATCGTCGGAATAACCGCGATGAACGCCAGGAAAATCGCGCCCGGGAGTATAATCCGGTTCAAGATCCGCGTGAAGTACTCTTCCATCTTCTCCGAACGGATTCCCGGTATCGATCCTCCGTTCTCCCGGATATTCTTGGATATCTCGAGCGGGTTCAACGTGACCTGCGTATAGAAATACGCAAAGAAGATAATCAGCAACGTGTACACGACGATGTACGCCAAGCCGTCGGGCCGCAGCCAGTACGCGACCGAGTTCAGCCACCGGACCCCTGGTCCAAGGCTTTGCGCGATCTGCAGCGGAAAAGTCAGCACCGAAGAAGCGAAGATTACCGGGATAACACCCGACGGGTTAATCTTGAACGGTACGTACGTGTTTTGAGCGCCGTACATACGACGTCCGACCACGCGTTTCGCGTAATGGACCGGTATTTTCCTCTGGCCGCGCTGCTCGTATACGACAAGAGCGACAACGCCGACGAACATGATCATAACAACGATCACGAACACAGGATTGAGGTCGCCACGTTGAATCTCCTGGATCAGGATCCAGACCCCGTTCGGCAACCGCGCAACGATTCCCGCGAAGATCAGGAGCGAGATACCGTTTCCGATACCTCGCTTGTTGATCTGTTCACCGATCCACACCAGGAACATCGATCCCGACGTCACCGTCAAAATCGAGACAAACGTGTACAGACCACGCGAGATCGTGATCGCATCAGGGATGCTGTCGGCGTATACCGTGACCGCAAGTGATTGAACGATACAGATACCGACCGTTCCGTACCGCGTGTACCGTTGAATCTTTTTCCTGCCGCCCTCTTCTTCAGAGATCTTCTTTAGTGCCGGAAAAACAAGCAACAGGAGCTGCATGATGATCTGCATCGAGATGTACGGCATAATCCCGAGCATGAACACCGAAAAACGCGAAAACGCACCACCCGCAAAGAAATCCAGGAAGTCCGTGACCGACAGGGTACCGGCTGCTTCCTGCGCAAGGAAGTAAATTCTCAACGCGTTGACGTTAATACCCGGGATCGGAAGAGTAGTTCCGAGCCGGTAAATCACGAGCATCCAGAAAGTGAACAAGACACGCTCGCGTAATTCCTTTACGCGAAAAATGTCTATCAACGCATTAGAGGCCATCGTTCCGTCCTATGTTACTCGGCCGCAACGGTGTTCGCCGAACTATCCGTCTCACGAACTTCACCACCGGCGGCGATGATCTTTTCGGCTGCGGT
>PXBQ01000438.1 GCA_003566875.1 Spirochaetaceae bacterium
ATGCAGAATGCGGCCTTGCGCGGCAGTGGACCATCGCATTCGGCCAGGACGGTGCGCAGCGCGATCCCTGCCGGATGGTCGGCTCGAGCCACCGCCGCCCGGAGTTCGCGCGACATGAGTCTCAACGGTTTTTCCTCGTGGAGGCTCTCGCGCCGAACCTGCGGCGCGTCGGTCGCGAAGAAGCTCGGGTCGAGGTCGGGAAGGAGTTCGATCACGCCCGCGCGTTTCTCGCGGCTGTACTGCTGCAGGAAACGGTAGAAACGAGAACCCGCGCCCGCGGTACGCGCCGCGGCGGTGAGGACTTCGTCGAGGACCGACTCGGGAAGCCCCGGAGAAAGCGCTTTTTTTAGCAGGATCTCGAGATGTGCGGCCCCGTCCATGCGCGAGAGCGCGTTCGCTCCGTAGATGATCGTGCGCGGGTTGTCGGAGGCCGAAAAAGACGAGACGATCCGGGGATACGACTCTTCATCGCGCAACCGCACGAGAGCGACCATGCACTTGCCCTGCAAGAAGTGATCGGGAGAGTCTAGACCGCGGCGCAGAAGCGGAATCGCACGTGCGACACCGTGCTCGCCGAGAATCTCCGCGGCGACCCACGCCGAGGTGAACTCCCCGTGTTCCAGTTCGCGAAGCATCGCGTGTTCGGTTTCCGGGCCAAACGGGGCCCTCCCAAGCGCCTGCAACGCGTGCACTCGCACCGAGAGCCGCGGTGAGTCAAGCCGTTCGCGCAGCGCGCTCTCAGAAAGCGATGAGCCGATCTCGCCGAGGGTCTGTACGTGCCGTGCCTCATCGGTACCACTGCTTTGCACCCTGAGCCTGTTCAGCACGTACAGCGCTTTCATGTCCCGCGGTGAGACGAGCAGTCCGAGGATACTCCTGATACGCCATTCCTCGAGGTGCTCGAGTCTGTAAATGACGATTATCAAGCCGACGAGCATGAAAGAGATAACCGCGAAGTAGACCCGATAAATCTGGAGGTCGCTCATTCCGAGGCGTTCGAACGCCGAGAGCAATCCTCCACCGACGACGGATCCCGCGACTCCCGCCGCGGCGCCCGAAACCATACGGGTGAAGAGCGCGCTACCGACGCGGTCGGACTCGTCGACCGACGCCAGGAAGTACTGGTTGAGCCCGACGATGATCCCGATCTTGCAGTACCCGGCGATGAAGAACGTGAGCCCCACGGGAATCAGATGCGGCTCATTCGGCGCCAGGCTCCAGTAGATCGTCGGGAGGAAGAGCCCCGCCGTGTAGAGGAGCAGCAGCGGACGCGGCCCGACGCGGTCGGCGATTACGCCGTTGATGAGCGCAGCCGCGATCCCGCCGAGCAGCAGAATCAACGACAGGAAAAGCGCGGTCGAGTCGGGAATGCCGTAGCCGCTCTTGACCGCCATCATCATGAACGGGATGACGACGGTGAACGCGACGAGACCCGCGCTCCACGCGTACAACAACCTTCGTACGCGGCGGCGAGTCCAGAGGTTCTCCACCGCGACGCGGAACGGTTTCCGAGCCGACGCCTGCGGCACCGACGACTCAGGGATGCGCGCGATGACCACGCTCGCGTAAAAGCCGATCAGACACGCACCGGCGATAAACAGTTGGTACACCCACAGCTCGTCGACGTAGCGCAACACGACGATGACCACGACCATCGTGAGCAGGTGTGCCGTGTTCGACCGGACGAAGTTTCCGGACAGAAAACTCCCGCGATCGTCGCGCGTCGTGACCTCGCCGACAAGAGGGGTGTTCGCGACGGTCCCAAAACTGCGGAAAAGCGCGAATCCGAACGCCCCCGCGAGGATAACCGCCGAGACCGCCGCCTGCGGAGCGACGCGCCCGACGAACGGCGCGAACACCATGATCGACGCCGATGCGTACCGGAGAAACCAACCGAGCGCCCAGGTGCGCGCCGTGCCGAGACGCGCAACCGCCGACTTGCCCGCTAGCATGAACGGCATAGTCAGGTGGACGAACGACGCGAGCACCGCGACAAGCGGGTCGGCGACACCGTTCCGAATCGCGTAGAGAATCAGGACGTTCTCCAGGAGCAGCGCGACCGAGATGCCGTTGAGTTTCAAAAACCGATTAAAAAAAGTTCTGCCGGTTGCGCGTTGTTCGGACGAGAGAAACGGCGGGAACGTCCGCCGGTCGTCTATGAAAAGGGCCTTGAGTCCGTTCATGGAGTACACCGCACGTCGTGTCAGGCTAACAGAAATTCCTTCCGATGTCGAAGTGATGCGAGAGTCGGGGCCGGCGGCAAATCGATTCCTCCTCGGTCGACCCGTTGTCACGCGGTGTCCGGGTAAACACGTCTCCCGTACTTCTTCAGGTGCGCGACGTACCTCGGGTCCATCTCCTCAAGCCGCGCGATGTGCAGCGGCAGGCATGCAGTTCCTTCGGTGAGGCGTTGGATCTCCATGTGATCCGTGACCGATACTCCGACGAGGCCGATGTCGATATCGCTCCCGGACGTGAACGTATCCGGGTAGAGAAGACTCCCCCACTGCCATACTTCTCGCGGCCGGTACTTTTGAACGATGAACTCGACGGTGCGATCGAAATCGTCTCGCGCGGCAGCAAGTAGCGCGCGTCCCGCGCGTTCCTCCTCGGCTTCTCGCTCCCTGAACATTTTCCGGGCGGCGGAAACCATGCGACGGGTTCGCCCGCACGCGTCATCCATCGGTATCGTCCTGCGAGCTCAAAGCGTCAAGGTACTCGATAAACGCGCGAAAATCGGCGACGACGTTTGTGTACGACTTCTCGTACATCTCGGTAATCACGCGAATTCTGTCCCAATCGTAGTTGTCCAGCCGGTAGTTGTACCGAACGAAATGCCTGAATCCGCGGAGCTCATCAAGCGCGTGAAAAGCGGCGTCACCGATCAGACGTTTTCGATACGGCGTGTCCTTCGCCATCGCGGACAAAAGTGTTTTGTGCCATTGAGTGGACTCGACGTCGTTCCCGAACGCGGCCTTCACGTGGAGGAACACCGTCTCAAGGCGGTTGTAGTACAGCTCTACGTATCGAGAGAAAAGAAGAGCGCCATCGAGATCGCGTTGGCCTTTTCCGAGAAACGTCGTGAACCGCGCGTTGATCTCATCCAGGTTCTCAATCGCGGTTTCGATTTCCACCCGAAGCTTCTCGACCGTCTTCATATCGATATTATACCGGACTCGACCCGCGATCACAAAGGCCCGTGCAACCGGACGCGCCGGCTCAACCATCAAAAAAAAAAGCAAGAAACTTCGCGAAATCATTTGACTCTTCCCTTAGGGCAAACCGTAGAATACGGACATCTCTTGCGCAGGAGACGATGAATGTACTCGATCGGAGACTTTTCCAGGATCAACCGGATAACGCCGAAAACGCTGCGGCACTACGACCGCATCGGGCTGTTGAAGCCGGCACGCACCGACGACTGGACCGGGTATCGATACTATAA
>PXBQ01000405.1 GCA_003566875.1 Spirochaetaceae bacterium
CGCCAGATACTTTTCCCCCATTTGCCATGGTCGCCGAGCATCTCACCGTGGTCGCTCGCGAAGATGACGATCGTCGGTCTGCCGTCGTCGCGCCGGGCGACCGCGTCGAGATACCGCGCGAGCCATGAGTCGATGTTCTCGCACATCGCCGCGTAGTTTCTCCGGATCTGCTGCATCAGCGTGGCCTCGACCGTCGTGTTCGCAACGGGCGCCGGAAAATCGACACCAGCGTACAGACCGGCCATTGAAGCCGTCACGTCCTGCGGATTGTGCGGCCCGGTGAAGTTCGCGACAAGGAACCACGGACTACCGGTTTCGAACGAGTCAAGAACCTCGAGGCCGTTTGTGCCGATCCAGTTGTCACTGTACGCGTCGTCGGGGAGCTCGGTCGGCTCGACGCCAAGCCACGGATCGCGCGTGCGGAAATCGTCGGCGTGCAGGTCGGCAAGGCCACGGTCGGCGAGGTACTTCATGTACGGGCCACGCGGCTTCCGCCCGTTCTTGAGGTAACTCTGCATCGCGTCGAGTTTCCCCTCGCTGTCGAGGCCGTGCGTGAAACCCCACTCTTTCATGCAGCGCTTTCCGTCGAGCCCCCAGTCAAACGTGGCCTTGTGCAGATCGAGTTTGCCGACCGAGCCGACCTGATAGCCCGCGTCGCGGAGCCGCGAGTACACGGTCGGCCGGTCGATCGGAAAGTCGGCTTTGTTGTTCGGTACCGGGTTCCGGCGGTAGCTCATGCCGGCCGCGAGGCACGCGCGCGCCGGGGCGCAGACCGGCGACGGCGTCGTCGCGCGTGTGAACACGGTCCCGGACGCCGCAAGCCGGTCGACCGTCGGCGTCCTGACCGGCACGGCGCCGGCGAAACTCAAGAAATCGGGCCGCCACTGGTCCGGAAGAAAGAAGAGAATGTTCGGCTGCTGCGTCGTGTTTGTCGGCATTTGGCGCTCCTGGATGTGACGGCATCATCCTAACACGCATCGACGGGCCGGGAAAGACGTGGCGTAGTAACACCGCGAGAGCTTCACGATCAGCTCGAGGCCCAACTGCTCGTAGAGGTTGAGTTCATCGATCTTGAATCCATTCACTCTGCCACCATACAAAGAAAAGTGATTCGGTCAGAAACGTGCGGTTTCCCAAGCTACGCTTTTCACGATGAGTTGCTCATTCGAACATCTCGTCCACCGGCACACGCAGCCGGGGAAAGGTCGGCGACACGGCGGTTTGGCCGGGGCCGTGGCGGCCGTCGTTCTGCATCGCGCACCCGGCAAAGCCGTAGATGCTGATCGTGCGTGAACTCGGGTCGACAATCCAGTACTCGCGGATCCCGCTCTCCGAGTACAGGTACAGTTTGTGAATCATGTCCTTGCTGCGCGTGGACGGCGACAGGATCTCAACCACCAGAGTCGGAGTGCCCTTGTAGCGATCGTTCTCGTCGACCGTGTCGTGGTGATCGCACAGCACGAGCAGGTCGGGCTGTACCACGTTCGTGTCGTCCTCGGTCAAATCGCGCTCGTCCCCGATCGGCAAGCGGTACAACCAGGTATCAAATGGTGCGAGGAACAGCTCGCAGCCCCGCCGGTCCGTATAGTCCGTCGGAGCCTCGCCCGGGAAAAGACGGCGAAAGCAGTCGTACATCCTGCCGAGAACCCGCTGATGCGTGACCCCCGGCGAACCCATCAAATAGACCTCGCCGTCGATGTACTCGTAGCGCTGCTCGCTGTTCTCCACCAGCTCCAGGTACTCCCGGTAGCTGACGGACGGCGACTTGCGCGCCGACGTCCCGTAGTTCTGCGCCGGCTCGGCCGCCGCGTAGCCGTGTGCTCCGCGAGGAAACGGCAGCAGCAAGGCGCGTTTCTTGCCGTTTTTCGTCACGATAATACTGTGCCGCTCGCACAGTTTCAGATACTTGCCGAAATTGTTCTGCAACTCGGTCGTCGTAACAAACACACGCGCCTCCGGACCGGAATTATAGCACAAAATTAGCGATAAATACGTGGATATTAGCTAACTTTTCGGAAGTCACTCGAACGCGGGTACGGTGGGTGCCAAGATTCGTTCCGGCGCTACCCCACCGACTTCATGATCCCCACCATCGCCGAGACCGCGGCGCCGTGACCGAAGCCGCTCAGTCGGTTGACGGTCCCGGTGATGCACTGATCCGGTTCCAGCGCTTGAGATCTTCGATGGTTTCGGGAGCGAAGAATCGGCCGGTGAAAAAGGCTTTGAGAAACGTCATCTTTTCCTTGGCGGTCGACTTCCCGGTCACCGTCTCGATGATCCGTCCGAGAAGTTCGTAGTTCGTGTCGGAGTAGTGCACCTTTCCCGGCTGTCCGGGTGCGAACCGCGGCTTGAGCGACCGGACGCGCTCGATTATCCGCTCGAGTGGCCATGCCTCGTCGTTGCCGTTGAACAGGTCCGACGCGGCCTTCTTTCCGTCCGCGTCATTGCCGAAGAAGTAATCGGTGATCCCCGACGTGTTCGAGATCAGATGCCGGATCGTGATCTCGCCGGTCCGGTCGACGCCGTCGCGCTCGCGGTCGTCGACGAGGTGATCGCGAAAAAACTGCCGGAAAACGCGCGCGAGCGCGGCGCCGAGATCAAGGCGGGGCTCGATCGGCTGGCGCAACGACACCCGATCCGAGCGATTCGCGGTTACCGTCTCCGGAACGGGCTCCTGCTCAACACACCGCGCGATACAATGATTCGGCTCATGCCGCCGTTAATCGCGACGACCGACGACGTCGAGACGATGCTGCGCATTCTCGATGCGGCGCTCGCGGACGCGTTCGGATAAGTCACGCCACGGCGATCTGCCACGGCCGCGGCAACTATGACGACTCGGTGCAGGCGGGCGCGGTTCGCGTGCGCCGAATGCCGGTTGTAGGAAACTCACCCCGAGATTGCCTATTCTTCCAGGTTTGAATCACCCAGATTCTCAAGCGCCTCGGCATCTGCGAGATCCCGAGTTCTTCCTGACGCGCGCTTACTTCGAATCAGATCCGCGGTCGAAGGAATCCATAGCAGAACTTCATCTATCCGGACTTCTATCGCGTTGCGGAAAGTTGAATCGAAATCGAGACCGGAAACGCCGGTGAGGATATCGATTCTTCGCGGCGCCACTCCAATCTGGAAAACCGTATCACCTTTTTCCAGGTCCTGTTGCGACAGATTCTGTATCGGAGCGCCGAATCGCTCGAGCGAACGTAATACAGCAGCAGCGTTCGCGGTATCAGGCTTAACCCAGATATCGATATCCATAGTGGCACGAGGATAACCGTGCGCGGCCAGTGCGTAGGCACCAACGAGAAGGTACTTAACCTTCTCTGCGGATAAGGCGAGTAATAGATCTTTGTAGTCTTCGTTCAGCATCATATCTTGCGCTCAGGGAGCACACCTCGCGTGTCAGCTGCCAAACTAGCGCAATACGCTCTGCAG
>PXBQ01000376.1 GCA_003566875.1 Spirochaetaceae bacterium
CGGTCGATCCGGTGATCTCAGCCGAGTGAATGCGGCGCGCGAACGCCTTCACTCGGTCGAGCTGTTCCTGGTAAAACTCCTGGACGTTGCGCCCTTCGTGCATGACCTGACGGCCGAGCCGACCGCGAGCGAGGTGGTGCAGCACCATCCGTCGCTCGCCCGTATTCATGATCTCACCGTCGGCTAACGCGCGATACTTCTCGATGACCGCCTGTTCGGACGCGAGTGCAGCCAGACCCGAGAGAATCGTCTCATCGACGGCCTTTGCCGCAAAGTTGAACCGGAGACCTTCGGCGCCCGGGCTCTCGTACTTCATCACTCGGTCCGGGGAAATGTCCGTCACATCGACTCGTGCGAACGAACCAACCGTGGCGAACGCGCGTGTTTCATCGAGATTCTTGAACTTCAAACGAGCCATCTGATCCTCTCTTTTCGATCCATGTTCGGCAGTATCGCGCGCGCGTGTCAAGCGCGCCGATCAAGGGAAAGGGTTCACGCGGCAGCCCCGGAGGGGACTGCTCACTTTTCGTGAAAACCCGCCATCTCTTTCATCTCGTCGGCCGGCCCTTCGTCTTCCGGTCAATTGTTACCGTTCAACGGCGCCTTCGTCGAGCCCTCCGAGGATCGAATCGAGGATCGCGATCCCGGCGTCGATTTCGGCTGCCGTGATCACGAGCGGAGGCGCTATTCGGACGACGTTCTTACCCGAACGCAGAACGAGCAGCCCGTGCGAACGCGCGCGCGACATGACGGTGCCGACGGCCTCGGACGCCGTGTCGGAGGGGTACGCGAGTTCGATCCCACGCAGTAACCCGGCGCCGCGGAGTCCGGCGACGCACCGATGCGCGGCGGAGATCTCTCTCAGCCGCGTATCGAGGTGATCGGCCGTTGCGCGCACGCGCTCGAGGAACGCAGGGTTGGTGATGACTTCCCAGACGCGCGCGGAGACCGCCGTGGTAACCGGGCCTCCGCCGAACGTCGTGCCGTGATCACCGGGTTTCAAAAGCGCGTTGATCTTCTCGGGGATCAGCGTCGCCGAGAGTGGGAGCCCACCGCCGAGCGGCTTGGACAACGTGACGATGTCCGGCCGCAGAGAGACCATTTCCGACGCGTACAGAGTCCCCGTCCGCCCGATTCCGGTCTGGATCTCGTCGGCAATCAGAACAACGTCGTGTTTTTCACAGAGAGCCGAGAGCGCATCGGCGAACTCGCGTGTCATCACCGAGAGTCCGCCTTCGCCCTGCACGACCTCGACGATGACCGCTGCGAACTCGTTTGAAAGCGTCTTCTCGAGAGTCTCGATGTCGTTGAACGGAGTGTGTGCGACCCCCGGCATCAGCGGTTCGAACTTCGTCTTGTACGCCGGGTTCGGCGTCACCGCCAGCGCCCCGAGCGTGCGCCCGTGAAACGCGTTGTCGAACGACAGAATCTTCGCGTGTCCCGGACCACGCGTCTCGTACGCGTACAATCGGGCGTACTTGATCGCCGCCTCGTTCGCCTCGGTACCGCTGTTACCGAAATGCACGGCCGAAAAAGGCTTCGACGCGCACGGGGTTGTAGCGGTCATCATCGTCCCGAGCCGTATCGCCGGTTCGGTCGTGTAGAGGTTCGAGATGTGGACGATTTTCCGCATCTGCCGCGCGGCGATCCGCGCGAGATCCTTTCGTCCGTATCCGAGCGCGTTTACCGCGATCCCGGCGCCGAAATCAAGGTACTTCTTCCCGGACACGTCGGCCAGATGGACGCCGCGCCCGCGGTCGAACGTGAGGAACTCTTGCGCGTAGTTGTTGGGAAACGGAGAGTTCGTGATGACCGCGCTCTTTGGCTCTTTTGCTTCTTTCGATTTCATATGGACTCCTTCGCGGTTATCCGCGTGCCGCACTCGCCGGCTATCAGCGCCGTAAGGTCGCCGGCCTTCTTGTACTCACCGACGATTATGCGCGAGACGCCGTTCTCGATCGCTCGAACCGAAGCTCTGACCTTCGGGATCATGCCGCCCGCGATCACCCCCGCGGCGATCTCGTGTTCCGCCGCGACCGCGTCGAGCCGGTCGATCACGCGGTCATCCTTGAGTATCCCCGGGGTATCCGAGAGAAAAACCAGCGCTTCGGCCGACACCGCGCTCGCGAGCGCAAGCGCGATGTCGTCGGCGTTGATGTTCAACGCGCCACCGCCTGAGTCCATCGACGTCGAACAAACGATCGGCAAAAAACCCGCGGTGTCGAGTACCGTCAGGATGCGCGTATCGCACGCGGTGACGCGACCGGTTCGGCTCGGGCCGGTCGCGGCCGTGATCGGTTCCCCGACGAACAACCCTCCGTCGGAACCCGAGAGGCCGACGGCCGGGACCCCCGCGGCCGCCGACGCGCGAACCAGAGCTTTGTTCGCTTTGCCCGCGAGAACCATATCGACGACCGCCATCTCCGCGTCGCTCGTAATCCGGATACCGTCGGAAAAAACCGGCTCGTACCCGAATCTACGCGAGATCTCCGAGACCTCCGCGCCTCCCCCGTGCACGATAACGACCGAGAATTCGGCCGACAGCCGCCGGACGTCGGTGATGAGCGCGGAAAAAGCGGATATGTCGGCCGCCGCGCGGCCCCCGATCTTGATCAGCAGGCGCGGTTTCATGGTGTTACTCTCCGTTGGAACTCAGAACTCTCCGTCGAGATCGATGCCTGCGGTTTCGTCGAGCCCAAGCCTGACGTTCATATTTTGGACGGCTTGCCCCGACGCGCCCTTGAGCAGATTGTCGATGACCGAAAACACCAGGACCGTCGAACCTTCTCCATGCCACGAGATGTCGCATCTGTTCGAGTTGCGCACGTGGCGCGTCTCGGGAAGCCTGCCGCGCGTGACACGAACAAACGGCGCGCTTTTGTACGCATTGCTGAAGAGTTCCTCGATTTCGTCGTCGGTGCGTTCGCGGTCGAGCGGTATTGCGGACGTGATCTCCATCCCTTGCCGCATTGGGACGAGGTGCGGGGTGAAAAGCAAAGCCTGTCTTTCGCCGACGGACGTCGAGAACTCGTCGAGCTGCGCGCGAATCTCCGGCACGTGTCGATGCAACAGGCCGGGCGCGTAAGGATTGGCGTTCTCGGTGCGCTCCGAGTAGAGGTACATCGCTTGTTCTTTTCTTCCGGCGCCCGAGATTCCCGAGAGAGCGTTTACGACGATAGAACCGCGCACGCACCCTGCCGAGACAAACGGTAACAGTGCGAGCAGCGTGGCGGTCGGGTAACACCCGGGGTTAGCGATCAGATCGGCACGTTCGATCTCGCGGCGACGCCATTCCGGCAACCCGTACGCCGCGCGTTCGAGCAGATCGGGGTACGCGGGCGGCCGGCCGTACGCCGATCGGAACGTCTCATGGTCTTTGATCCGGAAGTCGGCCGAGAGGTCGATTACTACCGACGTCCCAAAAAACGGTTCGCACGCCTGCGCGGAAGCGAGGTGCGGAAGCGCCGCGAACACGACGTCCGGTCGCGCCGCGACCGCCGTCTCGATCGGCGCGAGGCATCCGTTTGTGGGGGTGAGTTTTACGAGCGCGGCGTCGGACAGACCCGGGTCAACCTCGGTCAACGCGAGGCCCGGCCGAGAGGACGTAACCGGGATGATCCGGCGAACGTCCGGGTGGCGACCGAGTAAGCGAATCAGCACGAGCCCGGTGTATCCCGTCGCTCCGAGTATGGCCACTGTCATTATTGCTACTCCTCGAGGTCCGGGATCAAACCGCGTAGCTGTTCGAGGAACGCAGCCTCCGTTGCCCCCTCGCGAAGGATCGCAAGAACGGTATCGTTTCCCGCAACCGTGCCGAGAACCGCGGGGATTCCGAGACTATCCAGCGCGATCCCTACCGAATCCGCATGACCGGTCAACGTCCGGACGACGGCGATATTGCCCGATAGCTTGATCGAGACGTACCCGCGCTGAAAATCCTGGACATGATTCCGTTCGGATTCCTTGATCTCCTCGTCGCTCGGCATGCTGTAGTAGTATCCTTTCGTCTGTTCCGACATCCGGACGACCTTCAGGAGTTTCATGTCGCGCGACAGCGTTGCCTGCGTCACGACGAACCCTTCCAATCGCAAGAGATTCAAGAGCGATTCTTGACTCTGCACCCGGTTTTCACGGATGATTTTTTTAATGGCGCGTAAACGGGCTTCACGGTCTTTCATAATCGATGGTTCCGAGTATTCTTACGCCGTATACGTCTTTTTTTCAAGCTGTCGTTCGAAGACCCGCAACGACAGACGCGAGGGTCCCGATGGAACGCCGTGATATAGCCAATGCGTTCGACGGTGCCCCGGTGTACTACGTCCCGGTAACCGACTCGACGATGAACGATGCTCGTCGACTCTCCAAGCACGGCGCGATTAACGGGACGGTCGTGTTCGCAGGAAGTCAGGATTTGGGGCGTGGCCGATTTGCGGATCGTTCGTGGGTGAGTGAAACCGGAACCGGCGTGTTGATGACCGTGATACTCGATCGTGAGCTACCGGATCTGCCGGCGCCGATCGGTGCGTTTCCGCTTCTTGCGGGCCTGGCGCTCTCGCGTGTGCTCGAGCAGGATTTTTCGTTTGATGTCGCGGTGAAATGGCCAAACGATGTCCTTGTTCACGGCAAAAAAGTGAGTGGTATTCTCTGCGAAGCGACACGTAGTTCGATCCTGTGCGGCGTGGGCGTGAACTGCAACCAACTCGGGTTTCCCGGCGATCTGAGAAACGCGACGTCGATCGCGCGTGAGCTTGGGCGGCCCGTCGACCGCGAACGGGTAATTGCCCGCTTTCTCGTCGAGCTTCGCGTCATCGTGACCGGCGGCCGGCAGTATCCGTGGCGACGCGAGATCGAGCGCCGCCTCGCCGGCATGAATTCCGAGATCGAGGTAGTTTCGGGACTCGACCGAACGCCGGTCAAAGGCATCCTGCGCGGGGTGTGCGCCGATGGAAGCCTCGAGCTCGAAATAGCCGGAGCGAAAAAATCTTTTCCGAGCGCGGAAATCTCGCTACGTGCCTGACTCGTACCGCGTGATGTTCGTATATTGGCCGTGGAGTTATTGAATGCTACGATCCGTCCTGCCCGAGAAGCCGCTCAACACTCGCGCCGTCATACTGCTGATCGCGCTCGTCACTTTTGGCTTTGTGCTCAACCGTGCCCGGTTCCATCTATTTTTCAACGTCGATTTCATTTTTGGAAGCGCCGTGGCGATCGTGATTCTTTTCCTGTACGGACCGCTGATCGGCGTCGCTGCGTCGGTGGTCATCGCGTCGGCGACGTACATCCTTTGGCTTCACCCGTACGCGATCTTCATTTTTGCGGCCGAGACCCTTCTCCTTGCGTTTTTCTACCGGCGCAAACACGCGAATGTTCTCGTTATCGTCGCCTCGTACTGGATTGTGATCGGGATGCCGCTTGTCGTGCTGCTCTATCGCGGCGTGATGGGGCTTGAGATGAACGCTGTACTCGTCGTGATGATGAAGCAGGCGTTGAACGGAGTCTTCAACGCGCTCATCGCGGGTATCGCCGTCGGATTCCTCGGGCGTGTCGCGCGACGGCTCGATTTGGCTGAGATACCAGCGGCGTTCTCTTTCCGGCGAACGCTGTTTGACGTGATTACCGTATCGGTTTTGATCCCCGCCATCGTGATCATGATGATCTCCGCGCGTCGTGAGACGCATCGCGTCGAGCAAACGATTCAGCATGTCTTGAACCTTTCGCTTTCGTCTGCGCGCGAGAGTCTGAGCGGATGGATCGATTCAAACCTGTACAGCATGGCGTCGCTCGCCGATTTCATAGATCACACCGCGCCGAGTTCGCCCGACGACGTCCGTGAGCACTTTCACATTCTTGTGGAGTCGTCGCCTGACTTTGTCGCGGCCGGAATCGTCACCCACGCGGGACACGTCGCGATGATCTTCCCCGACGATATGCCCGACGGCATGCCGCGATCGGGACGGCGGTACGATCCCTTCGAGGGGAGGCGCAGCGATGCACCGTCGGTCTCGGGTGTTATGCGGCTCATGACCGATGGTCCACCGATCGTCATCGTCGCGGTACCGATTCGCACCTTCGACGGTTACGTCGTGGGGTTGATCGATCTGGGGCGCTTGACGTACACGGTCCAGAGCCTGGTTGCCGGGTGGGGGATCGACGCCGTCGTAACCGACGCGAATCACGCGGTCATCGCGAGTACCGAGACGCGTCACGTCCCGGGACATCGATACACCGTGAACGACGACGTTGCGTTGTACGAGATCGAGTCGGATTTGTACGTGCGTTTTGGGTCGATCGACGACAACATATCGATAATGGAACGCTGGAGCGACTCGGTGTACGTTCGGACGGGGGTGCTCGACGATGCGACGGGCTGGCGTATCTCGTTGAGCGCTCCGGTTCAGCCGTATCAACGCGAGCTCAACCAGCAGTACACACTTATCCTGTTCTCGATGCTGGTTGTCGTGCTCGCCGCGATCGCCGTCTCGACGATTCTGAGCCGGCGAATGGTGTCGGCGCTTGCGGATTTGAGCCAGGCAACCGCGAATCTGCCCGGAAAAATAGTCGAGGCGACACCGATCGAGTGGCCGAGCAGCCGGATACTCGAGGTCCAGACGCTAATCGGGAACTTTCGGACGACGTCGGATCAGCTGCTCAAAAAAGTTCGTGACCTGGGGCACGCAAACACCGAACTCGTGAAGGCGAAAGCAGAGGCTGATACCGCGAACCGTGCCAAAAGCCTTTTTCTCGCGAACATCAGCCACGACCTGCGGACGCCGCTCAACGGTATACTCGGGTACGCGCAGATTCTTCGCAACGAACAATCGCTCTCCGAGACCGACCAAAAATCGATCAAGATCATCGAGCGCAGCGCGAACCACCTTCTCAACCTGATAAACGACATTCTCGACGTGGCAAAAATCGAAACCGAGCGGCTTCAGATCGAACAGCGTCCCGTCGGCTTCCGTGCGTTCCTCGACGACATCGGCGATATGATGCGCTTACAGGCGCGAAAAAAAGGGCTCGAGTTCCGAAAAAACTTCAGCGATAACCTTCCTGAAACAGTGATGGTCGACGAGAAGCGGTTACGACAGATTCTCCTGAACCTGCTCACGAACGCGGTGAAGTTCACCGACAGCGGGGCAATCGACTTTTCGGTCGCTCCGGATGCCGCGAAGATTCGTTTCACGGTCGAAGATACAGGAATCGGGATTCCCTCTGACCGGCTTGACGAGATTTTCGATCCGTTTCAACAGATCGACAAACACGCCCAGAGTGACGAGGGTACGGGCCTCGGTCTCGCGATCGTGAAACGGCTCGTCGGCATGATGGGTGGAACGATCGAGGTGCACAGCCGTCCGGGCACGGGAAGTCGATTCTCGTTTTCGTTGAGCCTCGAAACGAGCGGCGCGCTCGCGGTGCACACCGAACGGCGGCGCGTCGTCGGGTACGAGGGGCGCCGAGTATCCGTGCTGGTCGTCGACGACCGGTGGGAGAACCGGTCGGTCATGAGAAACATGCTTGAACCCATAGGTTTCACGTTTTTCGAGGCCGACGGGGGGCGGAGCGGGATCGACGCGGCGATCGAACACCGTCCGGACATAGTCTTCATGGACCTTGTGATGCCGAACCTTGACGGCTTCGAGGCGCTTCGGCGTCTGCGCGCGTCCGACGAGTGCGCGAATACCAAGATTGTCGGTGTCTCGGCGAGCGTGGCCGAGTCGATCCGGCACGAGTGCCTTCGCATAGGTTTTGACGGGTTCATACCAAAACCGGTAAGATTTGACGAGATACTCGACGAGTTCGAGCGTCACCTTGGTTTGAAATGGATCACTACGAGCGACGAACCGCCGACCGAAACCGAGTCGGACGACGGTTTACCCGAGCCCCCGTCGCAAAACGCGCTCGACTTGCTTACGAACGCGACGAAACGCGGAGATATCCGCGCGATCATCGAGATCGCCGACGAGATCGATACGGCCGAACCGCAGCGCTCGGATTTTGCCCGCACGGTTCGGGAGTTCGCGCGGAATTTCCAGGTCGTAAAACTCGCGCAATTTATCGGTAGGTACACAGGAAATGGAGATGATTGATCTACAGGGCTCCCGAATCCTCGTCGTCGACGACAACACCGCGAATCTTGGTGTATTGTTCAACTATCTCGACCGCTCAGGGCTGACCGTTCTGGTCTGCCAGGACGCGGAGACCGCGGTCGAACTTGTCGCAACCGAGAGGCCCGACATAGTTCTGCTCGACGTGATGCTGCCGGGAATGAGCGGCTTCGACGCGTGTCGGCTGCTCAAGTCCAATCCCGACCACGCGGAGATCCCGGTGATCTTCATCTCGGCTCTTTCGGATCTCGACGACAAGGTCGAGGGGTTCAAAGCCGGCGGCGTCGACTACATAACAAAGCCGTTCCAACAGGAAGAAGTCCTCGCGCGAATCCGCGCGCACGTGACGATTCGTCGGCAGCAGGAGCGTTTGGAAGAGCTCAACGCGACCAAAGACCGGTTTTTTTCGATCATCGCACATGACCTCCGGGGATCGTTCGGCGGCATCCTGACCGCGGTCGATTTGATCAGGCGGTCGCACGAGCAGCTTACTCCCGAGCTTCTGAACGAGCTCGCGGACAACTTGCATCAAAGTGCCGAAACGACGTATCGGTTGCTCGAAAATTTGCTCGAGTGGGCGCGTCTTCAGCAGAACTCGAACGAGTACAACCCCGAGCATCTCGAACCGGCGCCGGTTATTCTCGAGATTATGGATGTTTACCGCCTCGCTGCGGAACAAAAGCAAATCGATTTGTCGACGACGATCGAAGCCGACGACGAGTTCGTCGCGGATCGTGGCATGTTCTCGGCGGTGATGCGAAATCTCGTGAACAACGCGTTGAAGTTCACGCGCGAAGGTGGCACTGTCAATGTTTCGGTGTCGCGTCTGGACGGGATGCTCGCGTTCACCGTGCGGGACACGGGAGTCGGTATTTCGCCGAGCGACCGCGAGAAGCTATTTCGCGTTGACAAAAAAATCACGTCGGTAGGCACCGGCGGTGAGAAAGGTACCGGTCTCGGGCTTCTACTCGTGAAGGAGTACGTCAAGAAAAACCGTGGTGACGTGTCGGTCGAGACCGAACCCGGCGTCGGCACGTCCATCACTGTCACGTTTCCAGCGGCGGAACTCCCGATGCAGTGATCCGGTTGTCGATTGCCGATCGTGCTGCGGCAAGTTCTTCCGGTGAAAAATCGCCGAGTTTCACCGCGTGTATCGCTCGGTGACGGAATCCCGACAGTCGTGTCGTTGCGACGCCATCGAAACACCCAAAAAGAACAAGCGTAACCTCGGTCACTCCGCTTTTCCTTCGCGCGTTGATCACGAATGGGAACGTCGACTCTGCAGGGCCCAAGCACGCAAAACTCAACGTTTTGCCCGCGTGGTGTATAGAGATCTGCGAGGCCGGTGCGACAGCGGAAAACGTGTCACCACATTTGGCCGTGAAACCGAACGTAGATCCATCGGGGAGCGTTCTCGTGACTGCAACCTCGTCGTCGCGCGCTAGGCGCGCGATCGTGAGCTCGGAAAACCTTGCGCCGGCGATCGACGAGGCCGAAGTCCACCGCGGTAGCGTTATTTCGGCGTCGAGAATCACGCATTCGATGTCGTCGAGAAGCACACAATCCAGTTCGAGCCGGCCGTCATCCGAAATACCGTTGCCGGTTACGCGTGAGTTCACGTACAACCCACGCGAGCACTCGCCCTCGAACGAGAACGCCGAGACCGTCTTGAACTTCCGTTTCCGTCCGCCGTACGTGAGGTACGACTCTGCGGGTGAGTTCACGATGTAATCGTCGCGCCCAATTCCTACGCCGGTGATCATTCCGTCCAAGAAACGGATGTCGATCGAACCCGTCGAGAGCACCGCGGAACCCTGCATGTTCGCGATAAATGTTCTGTTGTCCCGGTTGGTACGTTCGGCCGTGTTGGGCTGAAGAGCGCCGGTTCCGCCCCGTCGCGCCCTGCCTTTTCGTCGGCTTCCCGCGGCTCGTCGTACCGCCGTCGCGTGCGCGGCCGCGTAGAGCGCCGGCTCCAGAGGCGCCCACGGGCCACGATCGGTGATAGGCGCCTTCGCCGCGCGGCCGGTTACGTCCGACAGCAGCCGGGGCTCGAATCTGCTCGAGGATTTCTCGACGACCTCCGCGAGAAAGTCGATCGCCGACTCCATCTCTTCGCGCGTCGGTTCGAGGCTCGACGCGACGTGAAGCACGACGGCCTCGTACTTGCGTCCGAGAGTTTGGAGCCGACGCAGGAGGTTTTTCGAGACTTTTCGGGCGACGAACGGTTCGAGATCAGCGGAAATGCCCGAGATCCGGACCGCCCGAAGACACCGGCCGTCGGGGATCTGTACGATCACCGAGCGGTCCGCGTCACGCAAACACGACCAGTACTCTCGGTTGCCGGCGCCGATCCGCTCGGCAAGCTTCTCGTACCGGGAGAACACGTCGGGCCACGGAAAGACGGTAAGGCGGCGAGACGCCTGTTCGGGTTGCGATTGTCTCGCTTTGGTTCGGGATCGCGGGGATTCGGAAAAATGGGTAACGAGCTCGGCGTCGGTGAGAATTCCGTGCGGCGCCCAGTCGGTGCCGCACGAGATAATCTCATCGATGTCACGAATCGTGAGTGTTTCGACCGTCGAGTTTCCGTTTCGATCGTGTGGAACGCTCCACGTGATCGGGGTATCCGCGAGCGACGGCTGCGCCTCGACGCGCCGGCACGCTGCTTCGACCGCACTCGGCAGAGTTTCGCCGGATCCCGAGATGCTCACAAGAATCGCGCGTTCGGCACGGGCCTTTTTCATCCGCGATACTTGTACCACACGGGCAAAAAAAAAGAAATACGGACTCGCGCGTCGAGTTTGATACGAATTCCGAAAAAAACGGTTGATGAAGTCGCGATTCGTGATTATCTTAGGCGATGAAAATAGCTTACAGCGCCAGGTATTCCAAATTATTTTCGACCAACAAAATTTGTAAAGAGAGGGAGTCGATATGGCTAAACAACTCAAGTTCGACGAAGATGCTCGACGAGCGCTTCTCAAAGGGGTAGAAAAACTATCCCAGGCTGTCCGTGTAACACTCGGACCAAAAGGGCGGAACGTGCTTCTCGACAAGAAGTTCGGTGCGCCGACGGTCACGAAGGACGGCGTTTCGGTCGCTAAGGAGATCGAACTCGAAGATCCGTTCGAGAACATGGGTGCGCAGCTTCTTAAGGAAGTCGCAACCAAGACGAACGACATCGCGGGTGACGGCACAACGACCGCGACGGTTCTCGCGCACAGCATGATCAGAGAGGGATTGAAGAGCGTCGCCGCGGGAATCAGTCCGATGGGCATCAAACGCGGAATGGACCTTGCCGTCACGGCCGCGGTCGCCGAAATCGCGAAGATGTCAAAGGTGATCAAGGACAAGGAAGAGATCGCGCAGGTTGCGTCGATTTCCGCGAACAACGACATGGAGATCGGAAATGAGATCGCCGGCGCGATGGAGAAGGTCGGAAAAGACGGTGTGATCACAGTCGAGGAATCGAAGACGATCGAGTCGAACACCGAGTTTGTCGAGGGTATGCAGTTTGACCGCGGGTACGTGTCACCGTACTTCGCGACCAACCGCGACGCGATGACGACGGTTCTCGAAGACCCGTACATCTTGATTCACGACAAGAAGATCTCGAGCATGAAAGACCTGCTCCCGATCCTCGAGAAAGTCGCGCAGGCGAACAAGCCGATTCTGATTATCGCCGAGGACATCGAAGGCGAAGCGCTCGCGACCCTTGTCGTGAACACGATTCGCGGAACGCTCAATGCGTGCGCGGTCAAGGCTCCGGGTTTTGGTGATCGACGCAAAGCGATGCTCGAAGACATCGCGATCCTCACGGGTGGCCAGGTCATCTCCGAAGAGCTCGGCCTCAAGCTCGAAGGAACCGAACTCGCGCAGCTCGGTACGGCGCACTCGATCAAGGTCGACAAAGAGAACACGACGGTCATCAACGGCGGTGGAAAGCAGGCCGACATCAAGGATCGGATCGCGCAGATCAAGGCGCAGATCGAAGAGACAACGTCGGATTACGACCGTGAGAAGCTGCAAGAGCGGCTCGCGAAGCTCGCGGGTGGCGTTGCGGTGATCAACGTCGGCGCGGCGACCGAAGTCGAGTTGAAAGAGAAGAAGCATCGGGTCGAAGACGCGCTCTCGGCGACGCGAGCTGCAATTGAAGAGGGAATCATCCCGGGTGGTGGTGTGACTCTCGTGCAGATCGTCGACACGATCGAGAAGGGAATGCCCGCCGACCTCCCCGAGGACGAAAAAGTCGGGTACCGGATCGTGAAGCGCGCGCTCGAGGAGCCGATTCGCCAGATCGCGATGAACGCGGGTCTCGACGGATCGATCATCGCCGACAAGTGCAAGAACGAGAAAAAAGGCATCGGTTTTGACGCGGCGAAGATGGAGTGGACGAACATGGTCAAGGCGGGGATTATCGATCCCGCCAAGGTCGCGCGGTCCGCGCTGCAAAACGCCTCGTCGATCTCGGGATTGTTGCTCACGACAGAGGCAGCGGTCACCGACCTGCCGGAGAACGAGCCCGCGGCACCCGCCGGTGGTGGTGCGGGAATGGGCGGCATGGGCGGCATGGGCGGCATGGGCGGCATGATGTAAGCAACGCGCGTGCGTTGCATTCGGTAGTCCGCTTAGTTCGAAGGACTTTGAAAAGGTTTTGATGATACAAGGGGGAGTGATCGTACTCCCCCTTTTTTGTCTCTATACGGAGGGCGTGACGATGAAGCGAGCGGATTTTGTGTTTGCGATCGGATTTCAGGGTAACGCCGCGATTGTTGACAGACGAAGCCGGGCGAAGTACGGAAAACTTTCGAGTGCCGAGCTCGCGCGGGAAGGTTTGTTCAAGCCGGCGTTTTGCTCGGCGTTGTACTCGGGTGAAGAAAAAGAGATGACGGAGTTCCTGGAAATCTACGCGCAAGCGCACGGAACCGAACCGCCGACGGTCGATCAGCTCAAACGCGTGTACGGCGTTTATAGCGATCCCGAATCGATTACGCGCGTCGAGACGATATGAGACTCGCCAAAATCGATCGCGCGTAGAGACGAGTCTCCTCCAGAGACGGACTTACGTCAACGTCGTGACGCACAAACGGAAACCCGGGCGACTTTTCGGATTGTTGTTTGGTTGACGGCGCGCGCGGATGTATGGTACGGTGATCGAAATTTTCGTAGAGAAGGACGACAATAAATGGCAAATTTACTAGCCGGACTCCCCATTCTTATGGGCGTTCCCGACGCCGGCGGTCAAGCTGGAGCCGGATCGATCATGCCGACGCTTGTAACGTTCGGTTTGATCTTCTTGATTTTCTACTTTCTGATTATACGGCCGCAAAACAAGAAACAGAAAGAGACCAAAGCGATGCTCGATGCTCTCCAGCGCGGTGACCGTGTCGTCACGATCGGAGGGATCAGGGGCATTATTCAGTCGTTGAAAGACGACACGGTTGTGTTGAAAGTCGACGGCGAGACCAAGATCGAGTTCTCTCGATCGGCGATCTCGAGCATCATCGAAAAGCGCGCAGGCAAGTCCAAGGCCAAAACCCCGAAACGAACGGCACCTGAGCCCGAAGACGACGATATCGACGACGACGCGAATTCCGACACGACCGAAGATTAACAGCTATACACGCTTCCTGGAGTTCACGAAATGAGCAAACGAATCCGTTTCGTCGTCGTCCTGCTGCTCGTCGGCTTGAGCGCGATTTTTATCTCGCCGACAATCCGGTGGTACTTTTTTGTCTCGGACGACGACAAGGCGCTCGCCGCCGGTTCCCGCGCACAGGTGCGGGATTACGCGCAGGCTATGGCGCGCGAAGACTTGAGCGAACTTGAGTCACTCGCCACAACCGACCAGCCGCTTCCCGACCGTCTTGACTACCTGGTTCGGATCGCGCGTGACAACCGTCGCCGCGCGGGCGACGAAATTCCGTCCGAGTGGACGACGACCGAACTGCTGCGAAGCTTTCGTGGTCGGAGCGAGTTGTACAATGCGCTCGAAGCGCATTATCGAGATTACGTTCTCGGGCTGAAAGACCTCAAGAGCAGGATTATCGAACTCGGTCTCGACCTTTCCGGCGGTATCAACGTCGTGATCGAAGCGGATCCCGCGAGTCTTGCCGAGCGACTCGATCGCGAACCGACGGATGAGGAAATCACCGACGCGGTAGACTTGGCCATCGAAGTCCTCACGAGCCGGATCGACCGGTTCGGTGTGACCGAGCCCCAGATTCGCCGCATGGACGAGACGAGAATATCGATCGATATTCCGGGCGACGATGACCGGGAGCGAGTCAACTCCTTCCTGATGGGGCGTGGCAGCTTGCGCCTGCATATCGTCGACGAAGAAACCACGGCGACGCTCGACGACTACCAACGGCGTAATCCGGCCTGGAATCCCGAGCTAGACGGGGTGCCCGATTTTGTTCCGACCGGGAGTATCGTCCGTGAGTACGTGACGCGTGACGAGTACGGGATCGATCGCTTCGTTCGGTACATCGCGCTCAAAGGCGATGTGAGCCAACACGGGCTCGACGGTATCCACATTCAAGAGGCGCAGGTCGGGCGCGACCCGGTCACGAACCAACCCCAAGTGAACTTTGTGCTCGATCGTGAAGGTGGCGACATATTCGCGCGACTGAC